>CAYNCY010000402.1:0-4177 GCA_964395195.1 uncultured Steroidobacteraceae bacterium | reverse complement strand
GGTCATGGACCACGGCACGCTCACCGACAACAACGGCCGCAAGGCCGACTTCCGCCACGTCATCATCGTGATGACGACGAACGCGGGCGCCCAGGACATGGCGCGCCAGTCGATCGGCTTCGTGCCGGGCGACACCGCGCCCGATGGCATGGAGGCGATCCGCCGCACGTTCACGCCCGAGTTCAGGAACCGCCTCGACGCGGTCGTGCAGTTCGCGGCGCTCGCGCCGCGCACCATCGAGCGCGTCGTCGACAAGCTCATCGTCGAGTTCGAGGCGCAGCTCGAGGAGAAGGGCGTGCAGCTCACCGTCGATGACGCCGCGCGCCAGTGGATCGCGAAGAAGGGCTACGACCCGCAGATGGGTGCGCGCCCGATGGCGCGGCTCGTCCAGGAGCGCATCAAGCGTCCGCTCGCGGAGGAGCTCCTGTTCGGGCGGCTCGTCGGCGGCGGGACGGTCACGGTCTCGCTCAGCCCGGACGGCGAGGGACTCGTGCTCGATTCGAGGGGTCTCGAGGAGCCGGCGCTCCTCAAGTAGGGACGCTCAGCGGCCGCGGTAGGTGATGCGGCCCTTGGTCAGGTCGTAGGGCGTCATCTCGACGGTCACGACGTCGCCCGTGAGGATGCGGATGTAGTTCTTGCGCATCTTTCCGGAGATGTGCGCGGTCACGATGTGACCGTTCTTGAGCTTCACGCGAAACGTCGTGTTGGGCAGGGTCTCGACGACCTCGCCTTCCATCTGAAGGGCTTCCTCTTTCGACATTACGCTTCCGGCTGATGCTGAGGCCGCGCATTGTGCCGAAAGGGCGGGGGCCGCGCAAACCGGTGTGGCGGGCGCGCTACTCACGCCATCGGTCTGTCAGACGCCGTGAGCCCCGGCAGTGCCGCGAGGAACGCCGCGCGCGGGACCGTGTAGGCCCCGAGGCTCGCGAGGTGCGGGGTGGGCAACTGGCAGTCGATCAGCCGGATTCCCGTCTCCCGGGCATGCCCCACGAGTCGCGCGAACGCGACTTTCGAGGCGTCGCGCTCGAGCGAAAACATCGACTCCCCGCAGAAGAGCGCCCCGATCCGGACCCCGTAGAGCCCCCCGACGAGGCGTCCCTCGGCCCACGTCTCGACGGAGTGCGCGCGCCCCAGGCGGTGCAGCGCCAGGTAGGCCCGGCGCATGGCCGGCGTGATCCAGGTGCCGTCGGCCCCGGGGCGCGGGGCCGCGCAGGCCTCGGTGACGGCCGCGAAGTCGGTGTCGATGCGGGTCTCGTAGCCGCGGTTCCGGATCGACTGCGCGAGGCTTTTCGAGGGCTCGAAGCGCTCCGGGTCGAGCACGCAGCGCGGGTCCGGCGACCACCAGAGGATCGGCTGGCCCTGGCTGAACCACGGGAAGATGCCGCGCGAGTAGGCGGCAAGGAGCCACTCCGGGGTCAGCGCCCCGCCCGCGGCGAGCAGCCCGTTGGGCTCCGCGCGCGCCCGCCCGGGGTCGGGGAGCGCCGCGGGCGAGTCGCTCGCGGCGAGCCAGGGGACCGGCACGTCCGTCATGCGTCGTCGGGCACGAGGTCCGGGGGCGGGAGGTTCGCGCGGTAGGGGACGTGCTGGGAGGCATCGTCCGCGTAGGCGCGGATCGCGGCGCGCTCGTCCTTGAGGTACCGCGCGATGGCGCTGCGAAAGCGCCCGTCGCGAATGAAATGCGCCGAGTGGGTCAGGGTCGGGCTGAAGCCGCGCGCGATCTTGTGCTCGCCCTGGGTGCCGGGCTCGAAGCGCGTAAGACCGCGTCCGATCGCGTACTCGATGCCCTGGTGGTAGCAGGCCTCGAAATGGAGGCTGTGGAACTCGGCGGCCGCACCCCAGTAGCGCCCGTAGAGCGTGGCGGCGCCCTCGAAGAAGATCGCGGTGGCGATGATCTCGGTGCCGTGGAGGGCGAGGAGCACGCGCGGCGCGACGACCGGGATCGCGCTCACCTCGGCGAAGAAACCGGGAGTGAGGTACGGCTGGTGCCCGTGGCGGTGGAAGGTACTCGCGTGGAGCGCGTAGACCCGCGCCCATTCCAAGGCGGAGAGTTCATCGCCCCGGCGCATCTCGAAGCGCACGCCCGCCTCGAGCACGCGCCGGCGCTCGCGCTTGGCCTTCTTGCGCTTCTCGGCCGTGAAGGATCCGAGGAAGTCGTCAAAGGAGGTGTAGCCGCGGTTGTGCCAGTGGAACTGGCAGTCGAGCCGCGGCAGGTAGCCCTCCGCTTCGAGCCAGTGCGCCTCTTCCTCGGTCGCGAACTGCACGTGCAGCGAGGACGCCTCGTCCGCGCCCTCGAGCGCCGCCGCCAAGAGCGCGCGGCGAACGCGCGCGACGTCGGCGCCCGGCCGCACGAGCAGGCGCTGGCCGGTCGCGGGCGTGAACGGAGTCGCGGCGATCAGCTTCGGGTAGTAGTCCTCGCCGTGGCGCCGGTAGGCCTCGGCCCAGCTGAAGTCGAACACGAACTCGCCCCACGAGTGGCTCTTCGCGTAGAGCGGGAGCGCACCGACGAGCGTCGTGCCCTCGTGCACCGCGACGTGCGCCGGCGTCCAGCCGGTGCCGGGACCGACGACGCCGGTGTGCTCGAGCGCGGCCAGGAACTCGTGCCGGAGGAAGGGGACGCCGCCCAGATCGAGCGCGTTCCACGCGTCGCGCTCGACCGAGTCGATCGAGGCGTGGCGCGTGGCGTAGAGCGCGGCGGTGTCCAAGGAGGCCGGGCGCCTAGCCCGCCGCGTCGAAGCGCTCGAGGTAGCGATCGGCATCGAGCGCGGCCATGCAGCCGGTCCCCGCCGAGGTGACCGCCTGGCGGTAGACGTGATCGGCAACGTCGCCCGCCGCGAACACGCCCTCGACGCTGGTCGCGGTCGCATCGCCGGTGAGTCCGGTCCGGACGAGGATGTAGCCGCCCTTCATGTCGAGCTGGCCCTCGAAGAGCTGCGTGTTCGGCGTGTGGCCGACCGCGATGAAGACGCCGGTGAGGTTGAGGTCCCGCGGTGACCCTCCGGCGACCGGGTGGATCCGCAGGCCCGTGACCCCGCTCTGATCACCGAGCACCTCGCTGACGGCGTGGTTCCACGCGAAGCTGACCTTGCCCTCGCGGGCGCGCTCGTGGAGGCGGTCCTGGAGGATCTTCTCGGCCCGGAGCTTGTCGCGGCGGTGCACGAGCGTGACGTGCCGGGCGATGTTGGTCAGGTAGAGCGCTTCCTCGACCGCGGTGTTGCCACCGCCGACCACGGCGACGTCGTGGTTCTTGTAGAAGAAGCCATCGCAGGTCGCGCAGGCCGAGACGCCCTTGCCGCGAAAGGCGGTCTCGGACGGCAATCCCAGGTAGCGCGCGGAGGCGCCGGTTGCGATGATAAGCGCATCGCAGGTGTACTCCCCGCCGTCCCCCGTCAGGGCGAACGGCCGCCGCGACAGGTCGACGCGATTGATGTGGTCCTGCACGATCTCGGTGTTGAAGCGCTCCGCGTGCCGCTGCATGCGTTCCATGAGCGCGGGGCCGAGGAGGCCGTGGACGTCGCCCGGCCAGTTGTCGACCTCGGTGGTCGTCATCAGCTGTCCGCCGACCTCGACGCCCGTGATGAGGAGCGGGGCGCGGTTCGCGCGCGCGGCATAGACGGCAGCGCTGTAGCCAGCGGGGCCGGAGCCTAGGATCAGCAGGCGGGCGTGGCGGACGTGGGTCATGCGGGTCTCGGAGGTCCCTGAGGGTGGGGGCCCATGGTAGGAAAAAACAGGGCGGGGCGGGGGACTCGCTGCGGTGCGAGTGGCGTCAATGGTATGTGAGTAGTATCATGGATTTAAGCGTGTTTTCTCATTTCGGACTGAGCAATGGCTGAGGCGGCATCATCGGCGAAGGGCGGCGCGGGGCTCAAGCTCACGGCCGTCGTCACGCGGAGCCTGCGCGAGGGCGCGCTCGTCGTGTTCGGCATCTTCGCGCTCGTGCTGCTCTTGGCGCTCGGCAGCTTCGATCCCGCCGATCGCGGCTTCACCTACACCGGTGACCCGGGCCGCGTCTCGAACCTGATCGGCCCGATCGGGGCCTGGATCTCGGACGTGTTCCTCGTGCTCTTCGGGGCGCCGGCGTTCCTCTTTCCCGTCATGGTGGGGCTCGCGGGCTGGGTGCTCTTCCGCCCGCCGGCCGCCGCGAAAACCCGCAATGTCGCTTCGCCGTTGGCGTCCGTTT
>CAYNCY010000401.1:0-4187 GCA_964395195.1 uncultured Steroidobacteraceae bacterium | reverse complement strand
CGCGCGGCCGTCGCGCCGCTGGTATCGCCCGGCGCGGGCGGCACGGCCGGCTCCGCGCTCGATCCCGGCGCGACCAGGCCGGTTGCGCCGAACACCTCGACGGAGACGGCGAAGCTTCGGGTCTCGAGCGGCTCGAGGGCTCCGACGCTGACCACCTGGCGCTTCAACTCCGCGCCTGCCTCATTCCTGATCGAGACGACGACGGCGTATTCCCACTGCCGGGCGCCCTCGGGATTCTTGATCGCACCCTCGATCCGGAACGCCGGCACGCTCGGCGACACCGTCGGCTGCGCGGAAGCGTCGAACCTGAGGTAATGCCGACAGGCCGGACAGACGCTCGCGCTCTCGAGGATCGTCGCCTTGCAGTGGGGGCACGCGCGCGTCCGGCCCGCCGGCGACGGGCGCTGCGCGGTCATGCCGGGCCGTTGGCCTTGGCCTCCGCGCGCGCATCGGCCTTCTCGTCCCAACCGAACTCGACCTGGCCGCGCATGCGCGAGCCTGCCGCGACGGTGAGTGAGCCCGCCTTGAGGTCGCCGACCAGCACGCCCGATTCCTGCAGCTCCACGCGCTGCGCGTTCTCGATGTTGCCGTGCAGCTCGCCGCTCACGATCACGTGACGCGCCTTGACCTGGCCGGTCAGGTGGGCGCCCGCATCGAGCGTGAGGTTGCCGTGCACGTGGACGTCGCCCTTGAAGCGGCCGGCGATGCGCACGTTGCCGACACCCTCGATCTTGCCGTCAATCGTGAGATCGGCCGCGATGAAGGATTCCTTGGCTTCGCCGCGCGGCTCGGGGCGCGAGTCACTGCGCTCGGGCGCGCGACGCGGTGCCTCGGTGATGGGTGTCGGGGGGGGCGAGGCCGGACGTTCCGCTTCGCGCGGCGGGGCGCTGCGCGCCGGCAGACCCTGATCCTTCGGTGCAATCGCCGTATCCTTGAAGAATGACATGCTGAGTATTCCCTGGGCCGCGTGAGTGGGTAGTCGACGGTACGGGCCGGCGCCCGTGCCGTCAAAAAGCGTCGTCGCCTCGCGACAGGCCCCGACACCCAAGCGTCGTGCGTCGGCGCCCTCCGACAGGAGCGGGGGGCGCCATGGCGGCCGGGCGTGCCCCGCGCGGCGCCTGATTCAGCGTGCCGCCTCGTGGACGCCGCGTGCGATCGCCCGGGCGAGGCAATCCGCGGCCGCGGAACCGATTCGCGCGACCTCGCCCGCGTGCGTGCGCTCGGTGCCCGCCGCGACCGTGCCGGTCGCGACGGCGAACACGACGTCGCCGTCGAAGGGCGTGTGTGCGGGCCTGACGGCGCGCGCAATGCCATCGTGCGCCATCACCGCGATGCGCCGGCAATCCGCGCGCGTGAGCGTTGCCGAGGTCGCGACGATGCCGATCACGGTGCTGGTGCCGGCCTCAAGCGCGCTGAGTTCCGCGAGCCGCGAGTCGGCGGGCGCCGGATCGCTCGCGGGCGCAAGCGCCCCCGGCCGCGCGCCGCCAAACTCCCCGCCGAGTTCGAACGGCCACGCCCAGAACGTCCGGCCGTCGGCCATGCGCACACTCCCGATCGAGTTGACCGCCACCAGTGCGCCGACGATGAGTCCGCCACCGAGGTCGATCGACGCCGAACCGATGCCGCCCGCGACGTGGCCCGCGCGGGCGCCGCGTCCGGCACCGACCGCGCCGAGCGCAAAGCCCGTCGCCGCATGGGCGAGTGCCTCGGTGCCGAGGCGCCGGTACGGCGGTTCACTCCAGTCCTTGTCACCGGGACCGCCGAGGTCGTGGAGCACGGCGGCGGGCACGATCGGGATGGCGCGCGTGTGTGCCTTGAGCCTGAGCCCGACGCCCTGGGCGGAGAGCGCGGTCGCGACGCCATCGGCGGCCGCGAGGCCGAACACCGAGCCGCCGGCGAGGACGATCGCGTGCACGTGACCGACGAGGGCCTCGGGCGCGAGCGTGTCGGTTTCGCGCACGCCCGGCGCGCCGCCGCGCACGTCGACCGCCGCCATCAGGGGCTCCGGTCCCAGCAGTGTCGTGACGCCGGTGCCGGCGCGCTCGTCCGTCGCATGCCCGACGCGAAGGCCGGGCACGTCCGTGATCAGGTTGAGGCGACCGGGCGCGGGCCCCGGATCAGATGCAGCGACCACCGTCCACCTCGAGCGCGATGCCGGTCACCATGCCGGCTTCGTCAGAACACAGGTACGTCGCCGCGTGGCCGATGTCCTCGGGCGTCGCGAAGCGACCCAGCGGAATCGTCGCAAGGAAACGGGCGCGAACCTCCGGTGTATCTGCGCCCATGAACGTCTTGAGGAGCGGTGTCTCGCTCGCGACGGGATTGAGCGCATTGGCGCGGATGCCGAAGGGCGCGAGCTCGACGGCCATCGATCGGGTCGCGGTGACGACGAAGCCCTTGGTCGCGTTGTACCAGGTGAGTCCCGCGCGCGGGCTCACGGCGCCCGTCGAGGCAATGTTGAGGATGACGCCGCGGCCGCGCGCCTTCATCGCCGGCACGAAGGCACGGGCGGTCAGATACAGGCCCCGGACGTTGACGGCGATGAGGCGCTCGAAGGCCTCGGGCCCGAGGGCATCGAGCGGCTCCGGCACGTGGCCGACGCCCGCGTTGTTGACGAGGATGTCGAGCGGGCCCAGGTGCCGCGTTGCCTCGGCGAGGAGCGCCGTAACGCTGGTCTCGTTCGCGACGTCGACGGCGGTGGCGAGGGCCCCCAGCTGCCGCGCAACGTCGGTCGCGGCGGCGAGATTCAAGTCCGCGATCAGCACCCGCGCGCCCTCGGCAACGAAGCGCCGCGCGATGCCGGCGCCGAGGCCGGAGCCCGCGCCCGTGATCAGTGCCGTCTTGCCGTCGAGTCGCACGCGCTGTCTCCTCGCTCGATCTGTACTTTCAGCGATGCCGTGCCGCGACCGTTTTGACGGTCGTGAAGCCATAGAGGGCCTCGAAGCCCTTCTCGCGGCCGTACCCCGACCAGCCGACGCCCCCGAAGGGCAACTCGACACCGCCCGCGGCGCCGTAGTCGTTGAGGAACACCTGCCCGGCGCGAAGCGCGCGCGCGAGCCGCAGTTGCCGGCCCGCATCGCGCGTCCAGACGCCTGCCACGAGGCCAAAACGCGTGCCGTTGGCGAGCGCGATCGCTTCCTCCTCGGTGTCGAAGGGCAGGATCACCTGTACCGGTCCAAAGATTTCCTCCTGCGCGAGCCGGTGCTCGCCGGGCACCGGCCCGAAGAGCACCGGCGCGACGTAGTGTCCGCCCTTGGGCGCATCGGCGACGGTCGTGCCGCGCGCGAGAACCTTGAGTCCCGATGAGACCCCGGCGTCGATGAACCCGGCGACGCGAGTCCGCTGCGCGGCGCTGATCAGGGGACCGAGATCGAGGTCCCGGCTCGCGGGGCCGGCGCGAAGCGACCGGTAGATCCGGGTCAGTCCGTCGACCACGGCGGGGTAGAGGCGCCGCTCGATCAGCAGCCGCGAGCTCGCCGAGCAGGTCTGCCCCGCGTTCTGCAGCCCCGCCCGAGCGAGGACCGGGAGCGCCGTCTCGAGGTCCGCGTCCGCGAACACGAGTTGCGGCGACTTGCCGCCGAGCTCGAGCGTCACAGGCGCCACGTGCCGGGCCGCCGCGGCCTGCACCTCGATGCCGACTTCGACGGAGCCCGTGAAGGAGATGTGGTTGACGCCCGGGTGCGCCGCGAGTGCCGCGCCCGCCTCGTGCCCGAGACCGGTCACGACGTTGATCGCGCCCGGCGGGAAGCCGGCCTCGAGCGCGAGCCGCGCGAAGGCAAGCGTCGTGAGCGACGCCTCCTCGGCGGGCTTGATCACGGTCGCGTTGCCGGCCGCGAGGGCCGCGCCGACCGAACGGCCGATGATCTGCATCGGGTAGTTCCACGGGATGATGTGCGCGGTAACCCCGTGCGGCTCGCGCAGCGTGTACACCGTGAAGTCGTTCAGAAAGGGAATCGTCGCGCCGTGCAGCTTGTCGGCGGCGCCGCCATAGAACTCGAGGTAGCGTGCGAGCGCAACGGTGTCGGCACGCGCCTGCGTCAGGGGCTTGCCGACGTCGGCCGCCTCGAGCGTGGCGAGACCCTCGGCGGATTCGCGCACGCATGCCGCGAGCGCCGTGAGCAAGCGGCCGCGCTCGAACGCGGCGAGCCGACCCCAGGGACCTGCGAGTGCCGCGCGCGCGGCACCGA
>CAYNCY010000400.1:0-4207 GCA_964395195.1 uncultured Steroidobacteraceae bacterium | reverse complement strand
CGGGGCTCGATCCTCCTCGAGGACGGCGAAGTGCTCGCCCAGGAGACCTGGCCGGGCGGCCAGTACGTGCTGCGCCTGCGCGCGCCCGCGATCGCCCGGCGCGCGCAGCCCGGGAGCTTCGTGCACCTCACCTGCGAGGCCGAGCGGCCGATGCGCCGGCCGCTCTCGATCCAGCGGGCGGACCCGGCGAGCGGGATGATCGAGATCCTCTACAAGGTGCTGGGCGCAGGGCTCGCCGCGCTCGCCAAGGCGAAGGCCGGGACGCGACTTTCCTGCCTCGGACCGATCGGCAAGGGCTTCGTGCCGCACGCCGCGCGGCCGCGGACGCTCCTCGTGGGCGGCGGGGTCGGCATGCCGCCGATGGTGTTCCTCGCCGAGCGACTCGTTGCGGCCGAGGCCCCGTACCGGCCACTCGTGCTGCTCGGCTCCGAGGTGCCTTTCCCGTTCCGGCCGCGGCCCTCGACGCTGCTCGTGCCCGGCATCCCGGCCGGGGTCATCGCCGCGATGCCGCTGCTCGAGGACTGGGGCGTGCCGAGCCGGCTCGCGAGCCTCGCCGGATTCGCGGGCTGTCACGCGGGCTACGTCACCGACCTTGCCACCGAATGGCTCGCGACCTTGAGTCCGGAGGCGCTCGCCGAGGTCGAGATCTTCTCGTGCGGCCCGACCCCGATGCTGGCGGCGATCGCGAAGGTGGCCGCGCGCTTCAAGGTGCCCTGCCAGGTGTCGCTCGAGGAGTTCATGGCCTGCGCGGTCGGCGGCTGCGCCGGATGCGCGGTCAGGGTCGTCACCGCCGATGGCATCGCGATGAAACGCGTCTGCGTGGACGGTCCCGTGTTCGACGCCGCCACCGTCTTCCCGCCCGCCGCCTGAGCCCGTCCCGGAGATAACCGTGCCCATCCCGCTCACACCGCTCGAGGCACGCGTGCTCGGGAGTCTCATTGAAAAGGAGATCACGACGCCGGACCAGTACCCGCTGTCGCTGAACGCGCTGACCAACGCCTGCAACCAGAAGACCAACCGCCATCCGGTACTCGAGCTCGAGGAAGCGGCGGTGCAGGGCGTGCTCGATGGCCTTTCGAAGCGCCACCTCGTGATGGAACGGAGCGGCTTCGGCAGCCGGGTGCTCAAGTACCGGCACCGCCTCTGCAACGGTGACCACAACCCGCTGCAGTTCTCGGCCCAGGAGCTGGCCGTCGTGTGCGAGCTCTTGCTCCGCGGTCCGCAGACGCCGGGCGAGCTTCGCAGCCGCGCGCAGCGCCTCGCACCCTTCGCCGACCTCGGGCTCCTCGAGGCGACGCTCGAGGCGCTCGCGACGCGGGCCGACGGCCCGTTCGTGCTGAAGCTGGCGCGCCAGCCCGGCGCCCGCGAGGCGCGCTTCGCGCAGCTCTTCACGGGTGTGCCCGAGGCGGGCGCCGCGGTGGAGGACGAGGAGTCGGTGGTCGCGGCCGCCGAGCCCGGCAAGGCCGGCCTCGCCGAGCGCGTGCGCGCGCTCGAAGCGACGGTCGCGGAACTGAAGGCGGAACTCGCGCGGCTCGCCGCGCGCACGCCGTAGGCGCGCGCGCTCAGCCGAAGTTGATGCGCGTCTCGAGGTTGGCGCGGGAGTCCGCGTTGACGAGCGCCTCCTCCATCTCGATCTTGCCCTGCTTGACGAGCGCGTAGAGCGCCGTGTCGAAGTTCTGCATGCCGCGCTCGGTGGTCGTGCGCAGCGCCTCCTTGATCGAGGTCACGTCGCCCTTCTTGATGAGCTCCTGGATGTGCGGCGTGTTGAGGAGCACCTCGACCGCGGCGACGCGGCGGTTGTCCTTGCCGCGCACCAGGCGCTGCGACATGATCGCGCGCAGATACTGCGACAGATCCAGGAAGATCTGGTCGTGCTGGTCGCGCGGGAACATGTTGATCAGGCGATCGAGCGTCTCGGCCGCGTTGTTGGCGTGCAGCGTCGCGATGCAGAGGTGGCCGGTACCGGCGAGGCCGATGGCGGCTTCGGTCGTCTCGCGGTCGCGGATTTCGCCGATCAGGATCACGTCCGGGGCGGCGCGCATCGCGCTTCTGAGCGCGCGGTGGTACGACTTCGTGTCGAGCCCGACCTCGCGCTGGTTGACGATCGACTTCTTGTTGGTGTGCAGGAACTCGATCGGATCCTCGATCGTCAGCACGTGATCCGCCGCGCTCTCGTTGCGGTGGTTGATCATCGCGGCGAGCGTCGTCGACTTGCCGGCGCCGGCGGCGCCGACCATCAGGATCAGCCCGCGCTTCAGCATCACGAGCTCTTTGAGGATGTCGGGCATGCCGAGCTGGTCGAGCCTCGGCATGTCGGCGGTGATGTAGCGGAGCACGATCGCGGGATAGCCGCGCTGGTGGAACACGTTGACGCGGAAGCGGCCGAGCCCGGGCTCGGAGATCGCGAAGTCGATCTCGAGCTCCTCCTCGAAGTACTCGATCTGCTCGGCGTTCATGAGACCGTACGCGGCCTGCTTGACCATCTCGGGCGAGAGGATCTGCTTGTTGACCGGGAAGATCTGGCCTTCGATCTTGATCTTGACGGGCGCGTAGGACGTGAAGAAGAGGTCGGAAGCCTTCTTCTCGACCATCAACTTGAACAGCGGCTTGGTGTTGAGCCTCGCTGTACCCGTCTCGGCGGCTATCTCAGCCTGCACGAGATCGACGGGGTCAGTAGGCTTTGCCTTCGGATTCATCGTCGACGATCCTCAGGCTGCTTGCCTGTTCGTGGCTGAGCTTGTCTTCGCGCTTGCTCTCGAGCTTGACCCTGAGACGCAGCTCGTTCTTCGAGTCGGCGTTCCTGATCGCGTCCTCGTAGCTGACGAGGCCGCCTTCGTAGAGCTCGAACAGTGCCTGGTCGAAGGTCTTCATGCCAAGGCGGTTCGAACGCGCCATGACTTCCTTGATCTGCGCGACTTCGCCCTTGAAGATGAGGTCGGCGATCAGCGGCGAGTGCAGCATGATCTCCATCGCGGCGATGCGGCCCTTGCCGCCCTCGCGCGGGATCAGGCGCTGCGAAATCAGCGCGCGGATGTTGAGCGACAGGTCCATCAGGAGCTGCTCGCGCCGCTCCTCGGGGAAGAAGTTGATGACGCGGTCGAGCGCCTGGTTGGCGCTGTTGGCGTGCAGCGTCGCCAGCACCAGGTGGCCGGTCTCGGCGAACTGGATGCCGTACTCCATCGTCTCGCGGTCGCGGATTTCGCCGACCAGGATGACGTCGGGGGCCTGGCGCAGCGTGTTCTTGAGCGCGGCGTGCCAGTTGTCGGTATCGACGCCGACCTCGCGGTGCGTGATCACGCAGCCCTTGTGGGGGTGCACGTACTCGACCGGGTCCTCGATCGTGACGATGTGGCCGCGGGTCTTCTCGTTGCGGTGATCGACCATCGCGGCGAGCGTGGTCGACTTACCCGAGCCCGTGCCGCCGACGATGATCACGAGGCCGCGCTTGGTCAGCACCACATCGCGCAGCACCGCCGGGAGCTCGAGGTCGTCGATCGTCGGGATCGTGGCGTTGATGGTCCGGATCACGCAGCCGGTGAAGCCCTGCTGGATGAAGGCGCTCGCGCGGAACCGGCCGATGCCGGGCGGGGCGATCGCGAACTGGCACTCTTTGGTCGAGTCGAAGTCGCGCGTCTGCTTGTCGTTCATGATCGCGCGCGTGAGCACCGCGCTCTGCTCGGGCGTCAGCGGCTTGTCGGTCTGCGGACGGATCTCGCCGTCGATCTTGATCGCGGGCGGGAAGCCCGACGTGATGAACAGGTCAGAACCCTTGCGCTCGACGACGCGGCGCAGGAGGTCCTGCATCAGCTTGATTGCTTGATCCCGATCCATGGCGGCGCCTCAGCAGTTTCGACTGATTGAAGACATCAGATCGAGTCCTTGTTCTGCGCCTTGTAGCGCGCCTCTTCCTTGCTGACGACGCCCTTGGTGACGAGCTCCTGCAGGCACTGGTCGAGCGTCTGCATGCCGAGCGACTGTCCGGTCTGGATCGCCGAGTACATTTGCGCGATCTTGCCCTCGCGGATGAGGTTTCGGATCGCGGGGGTGCCGATCATGATCTCGTGCGCGGCGATACGGCCGCCGCCAACGCGCTTCATCAGAGTCTGCGAAATGACCGCGCGCAGGCTCTCCGAGAGCATCGAGCGCACCATCTCCTTCTCGGCCGCCGGGAACACGTCGACGATACGGTCGATGGTCTTGGCGGCGG
>CAYNCY010000399.1:0-4213 GCA_964395195.1 uncultured Steroidobacteraceae bacterium | reverse complement strand
CATCGTCGCCGCGGGTGGCGAGGCGCGCCGGGCGCTCGAACCCGGACGGACGCGCGCGGTGCTCAACACGCACGTGGTCCCGACTGCGGTGTTCCAGCTCAAGCCCGACGTCGACTTCCATGCGCCGGAGATGCTCGCCGCGATCGAGGCGATCGTTGGACGGGACAGCGCCGCGCGCGTCGATGCGACGGCGGTTGCGCTCAAGCTCCTCGGCGACACGCTCGGCGCGAACATGTTCGTGGTCGGGTACGCGCTGCAGCGCGGCTGGCTGCCGCTCGGCGTCGAATCAATCGAGCGCGCGATCGATCTCAATGGCGCCGCGGTCGCCTTCAACCGTCGCGCGCTCGCGCTCGGGCGGCTCGCTGCCGCGGATCCCGCCCGGGTCGCGGCGCTGGTCGATGGCGACGCACCGGCGCCGGCCAAGGGCGAGGGCGGCCTCGATGCGATGGTCGCGACGCGCGCGGCATTCCTCACGGACTACCAGGACGCCGCGTACGCCGAACGCTACCGGGCACTCGTCGGCCAGGCTCGCGCCGCCGAGGAGCGCGCGACACCCGGCGGTACGGCGCTCGCCCAGACGGTCGCGCGCTACTACTTCAAGCTGCTTGCCTACAAGGACGAGTACGAGGTGGCGCGTCTGCAGTCGGCGGCGGCGTTTCACGAGCGCATCCGCGAGACGTTCGAGGGGCCGTATCGGCTCAAGTTCCACCTGGCACCGCCGGGACTCGCACGCGGGGAGAAGCCGCGCAAGCGCGAGTTCGGCGGCTGGGTGCTGCCGGTCTTTCGCGTGCTCGCGCGGCTCAAGTTCCTGCGCGGCACGGCGTTTGATCCCTTCGGCCGCAGCCGCGAACGCCAAACCGAGCGGCGCCTGATCGCGGAGTACGAGGCACTGATCGCCGAGATCTGCACGGATCTCACGCGCGAGCGCCTGACTCTCGCGCTCGAGCTCGCCGGAGTCCCCGAGCAGATCCGCGGCTACGGCTACGTCAAGGAGCGTCAGCTTCGCGCCGCGAAGGCGACCGAGGCGGCGCTCCTCGTGCGCTGGCGCGCGCGCGCGCCGACGCTCGAGCGGGCGGCCTGAGCGGAACGAAGCGGCGTGGAACCGATCGCGGCGGGCGGGGTCCATTCTGGGCGGCCCGGATCCGGTGGCCAGTCAGGGAGGCGGGCATGAGCCAGCAGACGGTTTCGGGATGGCTCGGGCGCGCCGTTGCGGTCGCGCTCACGGCCGTGATGCTTTCGGGGTCGACGCAGTGCAGCTTCGGCGGCCGCGACTTCGGCTCGAGCAACTCGGATACCGCCCAGACGACGATCGCCCCGATCGGGACCTTCGGCAGTATCTTCGCGGTCGGCACCGAGTTCGCGACCACGAGCGCGACGATCACGCTCGATGGCGTCGCGGTTGCCGAGACCTCGCTGCGACTCGGCCAGGTGGCGACCGTCACGGGCACCATCGGCACCAATGCCGGCAGCGGCACCGCGACCACCGTCGCGGTCACCGACAAGCTGATCGGCGCCGTCTCCGCCACGGACCCCGGCTCCGGCAGCTTCACGGTCCTCGGCCAGACCGTGTTCGTGACGCCGGACACGAGCGTCGGCCCCGGCTTCACGGTGCCGGACGTCATCGGCTTCACGCTCGGCACGGTGCTCGTCATCGACGGCTACCGCACGTCCACGGGCGTCATCGCCTCGCGCATCGACCGCTTGCAGTCCGGCCAGTCGCTGCGTGCCGCGGGTCGTGTCAGCAACCTCGACGGCTTCACACAGAGCTTCACGCTGAACGGCACGACGATCGATTACAGCGCCGTCGCGGGCGGGCTGCCGAGTTCGATCACCAACGGCAGCTACGTCGTCGCGAGCGGCGGTACGGCGACCGCCGCGGCGACGCTGCGGGTCGCGACGGTGGCGGCGCGCACCGAGTCGCCGCCCGGCGCGGGCGGCGACTCGGGCGTCGTGCACGGCGCGATCACCCGGGTCGGCTCCCAGAATGACTTCGACGTCGCCGGCCAGACCGTCGCTGCCGCAGGCACGACGACCGTGACGAACGGCTCGCTCGCCGACGTTGCGCTCGACGCCGAGGTCGAGGTGACGGGCACGTACACGAGCGCGGGCGCGCTGACCGCGAGCCAGGTCGCCTTCGCGCCGCAGGCAACGTTCCGGGTCGTCGGGCCCGTGCAGGCGATCAACGCGGGTTCATCACAGCTCGAGATTGCCGGCATCACGCTCTCGGTCGATGCGCGCACCCGCTGGGACGACCAGAGCGGCGCGGGCCTCAAGGTGTTCGCGCTCGCGAATCTCAACGTCGGTGACTGGGTCGAGGTGCGGGGCCTCCCGGGCACGAGCCTGAGTGCCAGCGCGCGCATGGTCGTGCGCGGCGTGCAGCCGACGCCCGCGTACCTCGAGCTGCAGGACGTGCCGAGCTCCCTCGCCAATCCCGACCTCACCCTGACCGGTGTCGCCGTCGACGCGAGCACGGCGAGCTTCAGTGACGCGACGGGTGCGTCCCTGTCGCGGACCGGCTTTTTTGCCGCTGCCGCCGGGCGGGTCGTGCGCGTGAAGGGATCGATCATCGGTAACGCGCTGGTCGCGGCGACCGTCGCGTTGAGGCCCTGACGATGCCGGTGGCCGCGGCAGCCCGCCCAGTTCGCCGCCAGGCGGGCAGCAAGGCCACGCGGGCGCGAAAGTCTGCGGGCCCGCTCCGTCCGCACCGTGCCGCAACGCGCGCGCGTCTCGATGAACTCCTGGAGCAGGCGCTCCGTCGCGGCGACGGCGTCGAGGGTGCCGAGATCATCCACGAACTCTGGATGCGCGGCGAGATGGGCCTCAATCTCGAGCGCGCGCTCAAGCGGCTGTGGGACACCGCGGCACCGACGATTCCGCAATGGCTGCCGATGCGTCACATCGAGTGGCTGCCGCTCGCCTACGAAGTCGCCGGCCGCTGCGTCGCCGAATCGACGGGCCGCTCGAATCTCTACCTCGTGCTCCTCGATTACGCCGACAGCGCGCGCGGGCCGTTCGGCGTCTACGTCGGCATGACCGACTACCTGCCGGCCGAGCGCTTCGACCAGCACAAGGCCGGCATCCGCGCCGCGGGCAGCGTTCTCAAGCGCGGGCTCGAGGTGCTGACGGGGCCGGTGGCGCACCTGCAGCGCATTGGACGCGCGGATGCCGAGCGAATCGAGGCCGAACTCGCCGAGGCGCTGCGCGCGGCGGGCCTCCTCGTGCAGGGCGGCCATTGAAGACGCCACGCCGGCCGGCGACGAAAGGCGCCGCGGTCCTGCCGGCACCGGAGGTGGTCGATGCGCTCTACGGGCTCGAACCCGCGATCGAGTCCACGACGCGGGACGAGGGCGCGGGGCTCGGCGAGTTCGTCGTCGTGCAGTGCCCGTACTGCGCCGAGTCGTACGAGACGCCGATCGACCTGACGAGCGGGTCCTCGACGTTCATCGAGGACTGCCAGGTGTGTTGCCAGCCCATCGAGCTCGAGGTGCGTCTCGGCGAGGACGGCGCGGTCGAATCGCTGGGCGTGCGCCGCCTCGACTGACCGGCGCACCCGAGAGCGCGGCCCGCGCGAGTGGCGAGCGGCCGCTGCAGGGCACAAAATGAGCGGCATGAGACACAGCCATCGCGTTTCTGCCGCCATCCTCCTTCTCGTGCTCGGCGGCGCCGCCGGTCCGGCCTTGGCACAGCAGGACGACGCCGCCTCGTTCGCGAAATGGCGTGCGGAACGGCTCGAGGCGCTGACCGGCGAGACGGGCTGGTTGACGCTGGTGGGGCTCTACTGGCTCAAGAACGGCGTGAACACCTTCGGGCGCGCGCGCTCCAACTCCGTCGCGATCGACAATCCCGGGTTGAACGCTCGCGCCGGGCGCTTCGTGGTGGAGGGCGGTAGCCTGCGCTTCGAGTCGGAGCGCGGCAGCTGCGTCCGCGTCGAGGGCAACGCGGTCACGACGATCCCGGTCAGGCCCGATGCGACGGGCGAGCCGACGCTGCTCACCTGCGGGACGCTCGAGTTCTTTGTGATCGAGCGCGGTGGCAAGTTCGGGCTGCGCGTCCGGGACGAGGCGAGCCGGGCGCGGCGGGAGTTTCGCGGGCTCGAGTACTTCGGGTTCGACCCTGCCTGGGTCGTCGATGCGCGCTTCGACCCCTACGAGCCGCACCACCACGTGTCCATCGTCAACGTGCTCGGCATGGAACTCGACAAGGAGTCGCCGGG
>CAYNCY010000398.1:0-4218 GCA_964395195.1 uncultured Steroidobacteraceae bacterium | reverse complement strand
AGTGCTTTTCCCTCACTAAGACCCCGAGCACCCGCGGAAACGTACCCCACAGGCGCGGATGCGGGTGGCTGTCTTCCGGGAGCCCGTCAGACCCGACCATGGCCGCCGACGAGCACAGAATCCGGGTCACGTCCGCTTCGTCCATCAGAAAGTAGACGGCGCCGGCCGGCTGCAGGCGCGATATTGCCTCGAGCGGCGTGCAGCCGAGTTCGCCCGCGATGTCGTCCAGATACCTCGCGCAGAACTCCGGATGCGGATCGCACCAAGTCACGAGCGTGCGTGACGCCTTGGTCACGAGATCGGCAATCAGCACCGTCGACGCCGCAGTGTAGGGATAGACGTCCCACGCCACCCGCTGGTGGCGGCGTGCTTCGTCAAGGAGGGCGAGCGTCTCGACGCTGCGTCCGAAGTTGTTACGGCCCATGCATTTATGGTGCGAAACGATGGCAGGGACACCGGCTTCCCGCCCGACGAGTAGCGCCTCCTCGAGGCTTTCGACGACGCCGTCCGCCTCGTCGCGGATGTGGCTGGTGTACATGCCACCCCATTCGCGGAGCGCGCAGGCGATCTCGATCACTTCGCCGGTCGTTGCCGAGCGTGCGGGGGGATAGTAAAGCCCGGTCGAGAGCCCGATCGACCCCTGCCGCAGGCAACCGGACAGAAGCTCCCGCATGTTGGCGATTTCCCGAGGCGTCGCCGGCCGCTCCAGGTCCTCGCCCATGACCTGCATCCTGAGAGTGTTGTGCCCCGTCAGGAAGGCCGCATTCACGGCCGGCACCGCGCCGCGAACCTTGGCGACGTAGCCATCAAACGCGGCGGCGGTGCATTCATCGGACTTGAAGACCAATCGCATGAGTCCGGGCGGGCTTGGCAAGCGGTCGTAGGGTGCTCCGCTGATTCCGCAATTCCCGGCGATGATAGTCGTGACGCCTTGGGTCACCTTGGCGGTCATCTGCGGCCGGACGATCAGCGCCGCATCGTCGTGGGTGTGCACGTCGATGAATCCCGGGCTGACGGTGAGGCCCGAAACGTCGAGATCGATCACCGCCGTCGCGCGGCCAAGTTTGCCGATCGCTGCAATGCGATCGCCGGCCACCGCGACATCGGCGGCAAACGCCGGCCGCCCCGTTCCGTCGACCACCTGGCCGTTTCGCAGCACGACATCGTAGTGAAGTGCGTTCATTGTGAGGTCGTGTTGAAGGGGTGTATTGACGGTGGCATGAACATCGCCGCGCGGACGACGTGCGGTCGGCCGGACCCGCTCAGATCTCGACGCGGCGACGGTGAACGTCGCTGCGGGCGAAGAGGCTCGGTAGCAGTTCGGTGCCGAGTCCCGCTCCTTCCATCGGCCGAATGAAGCCATTCACGACTTCGGGCACGACCGTCACGAGCTCGCGGTAGTAGCCGGTATAGAAAGCTCGGACACTTTCTTGAATGAGCGTGTTCGGCTGGCTGAATGCCATGTGAATCGCCGCGGCGTAGCTGACCGGGCCGATGCAGTCGTGGGCGGCGAAGGGCCGGTGGTAAGTCGCAGCCATGCTGGCGATCTTGCGGCCTTCGGTAAGCCCACCCGCCCACGAGAGGTCCACCATGACGACGTGCATCGCGTCTCGATCGAGAAACTCCTTGTATGGCCAGCGGCTGCCGAGCGTCTCGCTTGCGCACACCCAGACGTTTGTCGAGCGGGCGTATTCGGCGAGCGCCTGCGGCGAATTCATGACGATAGGGTCCTCGTACCACATTGGCTTGAAGGCCTCGAGCTCGCACGCAATCTTGCGCGCCGTCGGCAGATTCCAGAGGCTGTGGAACTAAACCATGATCTCGATCCGGTCACCCACCGCCTTGCGAATCTTCTCAAAGGGCTTTAGGCACGTCTCGAGCTGCGCGCTCGTGATGTAGCGACCACCCGTCTCGCGTGCCGCGACGTCGAACGGCCAGATCTTCATGGCCGTAATGCCCTGTTCGAGCAGACTCTCGGCCAGGGCGTCGGCGCGATTCATGAATGCGTCGAGGTCCTCATACGGGCCCGCCGTGTCGCTAGCCTTCCAATTGGCCAGCGCCCGGAAGTCGCCGGAGCGGACGTACTTGTAGCCGGCGCAAGTGTTGTAGACCGGCAGCCGATCGAAGCACGCACCGCCGAGCATCTGGTGCACGGGCTGCCCGCAGAACTTCCCAAACAGGTCCCACAATGCGATGTCGATCGCGGAGGCCGCGCGGTACTCGACTCCCGTCGACGACTGAGCAACCGGTAGCGTCGTCATCAGTGCGTTGAGGTACTCGATGCGGAGTGCATCCGCACCCAACAGCCGCGGCGCGAGCGTCTCATGAATGTGCGCTTCGACGGCGCGCGCCCCGTAGAACGTCTCGCCGAGGCCGATGAAACCCTCATCGGTATGGACCTGGACCCACAGCAGATTCGGGAACTCATCGAGCAGGATTGTTTCGAGCGCCGTGATCTTCATGAGCGACAAACCTCGTCGGTTCAGGGATGTGAGAGCCGGCTCCCGATCAGTTGCGGCTCTGCCCACCGCACGATAGCATCAACAGGATGGAACGGTCGTCCCGCCTTATGGGACCATAATCGTGGGGCGGTCGGAATGAGGGGGAGTCATGGGCGCAGTCGGTGAGGCGGATTCACGCTCCAGCGCGCAGGGCTCCAACTGTGACTACATCATCGTCGGTGGCGGCTCGGCCGGCTGCATAGCGGCGTGGCGCCTTCTGAACGAAACCGATGCGCGCGTCGTGGTCCTGGAGACGGGGGCAGACTACACGAGCCCGTATCTCAAGCTCATGCCCGGCTACTCGCGCCTTGTCCCCAAGGGCATCCACTGCACGCTTCACCAGACCGTCCCGCAGAAGCATGCCGGCAACCGCGTGCTCGAGGTGGCGACCGGTCGTGTCCTCGGCGGTGGCAGCAGCGTCAACGCCCAGGTCTACATGCGCGGCTACCGGGCCGACTACGACCAATGGGGGGCGTCGGCGGGGTCGGACCTCTGGAGCTGGGACGCCATCCTGCCGCACTTTCGCCGGCTCGAAGGCAACCAGAAGTACGACGGTGAGTTCCACGGCAGTGCCGGACCGCTGCTTGTCTCCGATCCTGGCTTCTTCTGTGAATTCAGCCGACTCTTCGTCAAGGCGGGGCAGGCGATGGGCCTGCCATTCACCGCGGATTTCAACGTGGGATCCCCCGTCGGCACGGGGTTCCTGCAGTTCACGGCAAACGGCGGTCGGCGCTGCAGTGCGGCCGAGGCGTTCCTGGGCAACGTCCGGTCCAATCCCCGGCTGCGGGTGATTACCCATGCTCAGGTCAACCGTATCGTGCTTCAGAACCAGCGCGCGGTGGGCGTTGAGTACCTTCACGGTGGTCGGAACCACACGCTGCGATGCGACGGCGAGGTGCTCCTTTCGGCCGGAGCGCTGATATCGCCAAAACTTCTGATGCTGTCAGGTATCGGACCCGCGGAGTCGCTCGGAAAGTTGGGCATCCCCGTGCAGGTCAACTTGCCGGGTGTCGGACAGAACCTCCACGACCACGCGGGTTCACCGCTCGTGATTGCGGGCAATGGTCAGGGATTTGGATACTTCCGGCAGGACAAGGGTTGGCGGCTCCTCTGGAACCTGCTGGAGTACGCGATGTTCCGCCGCGGGCGACTCACAACCTGCGGCGGGGAGGCATCGTCGTTCCATACGACCAGCGAAGGCCCGACCCCGAGCGTGCAGATCTATTGCGTGCCAATGATTGCCTACGCGAACACCGGTGCCGACGCGATTCCCGCGGTGGACGGCATCAAGCTCCACGTGACACTGCTGCGTCCGCACTCCCGCGGAACATTGTCGCTACGCTCGTCCAATCCGAGCGACTTGCCGCTGGTGGATCCCAACTACCTCGGCGATTCGCGGGATCTTCGGAACCTCGTCGAGGGCATGCGCACGGCACGCGAACTTGCTGCCACGACGCCGCTCCGTGAAGGCCTGCGGGGCGAAATGCTGCCGGGCGAGGCTGTCAAGGACGACGCAGGCCTTTGCAACTACATCCGTTCGACCGTCCGCACGGATTGGCACCCCGTCGGTACGTGCCGGATGGGTCGCGACGACGATCCGCTCGGCGTCGTCAACGACAAACTCGCGGTCCGAGGTCTGGATGGGCTTCGGGTCATCGACGCGTCCGTGATGCCGAACATCGTCAGCGCCAATACGAACGCCCCGACCATGGCACTC
>CAYNCY010000397.1:0-4232 GCA_964395195.1 uncultured Steroidobacteraceae bacterium | reverse complement strand
ACGTCAGCGGAATCCAGCTGGTCGCCGTCGGCAGCGTCGCCGGACTCGCGCTCGGACTTCCCGTCGCGTTCCTCTTCATCGGTCGCGTCGAGAAGCGCACGGTGGTGGTCGGCGGAATCATCGCGATCTGCCTCGCCGAGTTTCTGCCGGTCGCGGCGCGCGTGCTCGGCTTCATGCCCACGAGCGGACCCGTCGCGCTCGCGGTCGTTGTTGGGGCCTCGGGCGTAGTCGGCGTAGCCGTTACCATGGTCAGCATCTCGTTTCAGTCGGCACTCGCCGATGCGGTCGATGAGCACGAGCATCTCTTTGGCGCGCGACGCGAGGGTCTTTATTTCTCGAGTCTCACTTTTGCGGCCAAGGCCGCGATCGGGCTCGGGTCGCTGATATCGGGACTCCTGCTGGATGCAATCCACTTTCCGAGCCAGCAGATTGCCGCGGGATCCACGGCGCCGATCGCAGCGGATGTGCTGCGGCACCTCGGGTACGGGTTCGGACCGGGAGCCGCGGCCATCACTGCGATCTCGGTGATCTTCCTGGCGCGCTACCGGCTCAATCGCCGCTCCCATGCGGCGATTCGCGCCGCGCTCGGACGCTAGGCGAGGGCGGGGCCTGCGACCTGTGGGGTGTGCCGGCCCTCTCGCCGGCTCGCGCCAATCTGGGTAGTCCGGCCTCCCAACATGGGTGGCGCTGCCGATTCGCCGACCGCAAGCGGGCGACAGGATTCTCCCGGCCCGAGACATCGGCCAGCTGCGGAGACCATCGCCATGTCGCGTTACCTAGTTGAACGAACGTTCCCTGACGGCCTCAACATCCCAATCGACGACATCGGGGTCGCCGAGTGTCGCAAGATCATCGCCAGCAATGCGGAAGACGGCGTCACCTGGATTCACTCGTACGTCGCGACCGACCGACGCCGAACCTTCTGCATCTACGACGGGCCGACACCCGAGGCCGTGCGACGTGCCGCCTCGCGGAACAAGTTGCCCATTTCCCAGATCACCGAGGTGCGGATCCTGGATCCCTATTTCTACAAATAGGGCACAACGAGGCCGGCTGGGAATTCAGCCGTCGTGGCTGTAGACGATGAACCCGAGGTGAGCCGCGACCTTGTCGTAGAGGATCCGCCCGGCTGCGTTCGACGTGTGGGTCTGCCAGTAGACGCGCGTCGAGCCCGCTTTGCGGGCCGCGTCGTAGACGGCCAATATCAGCGCGCGGCCGACACCCCGACCCCGCGCGGCCGGTACCGTGAAGAGATCGTTGAGATAGCAGAGCCGTTCGATTCGCGTCGTGCTGCGGTGGAAGAGGTAGTGCGCGAGTCCGAGCAGTTCACCGCCCGATTCGGCCACGAGCGCGAAGACGGGCTCCCCGGGTTCGAAGAATCGATCCCACGTCACCGCGGTCACCGCCGCGGGCAACGCGGTCTCGCCCGATCGGCCGTAGAAGGCGTTGTATCCGTCCCAGAGCGGCGCCCAGGCGGCGCGGTCAGAGAGTGCGATAGGGCGAATGACGAGGTCGTCCTGCATGGAGAAGTGCCTGCCGAAGACTGATCGCCGGGAGCCTAGCGCAAATGCGCACCCGCTGCGGCGTCGTCGGCCGAGTTGCCGCGCCGCGTGGACGCGCCGTGGTCACTCTCCCGCCGTGCGCAGGAATGCAACGAGCCCCGGTTCGTGACCGACGGCCTCGAGGACGGGCAACACGACCTCGGCACCGTTGGCACCGCTCGTCAGGATCACGGTCCCGCTGCGATTCGACGGATCGAGGCATACGAACGTGAAGAGGCCCGTGTCCATGCCGGTATGCATGAGGACGGTTCCGGTCGCGAACTCGTAGACCTCCCAGCCGAGCCCGAAGCCGAGCTCCCTCGGACAGACCGCCGCCTTGGCCGGTGGACATTCCGCCGCCTTGCGGCTCACCTGCACGCGCTCGCGCTCGTTCGCGAGCGCCGCCGGGATGCCGACGTGATCGATCACCCGGACCATGAACCGCGCGTAGTCGGTCGCGGTCGTGTAGAGGAGGTCGGACGCGATCAGCGCCGTCGTCGATTCCGGCACCAGCGGCGCTCCGCTCGCATCGGCCGGGATCGCGATCCGCCCGGCGAACCACGGTCTCGAGGTATAGGCGGTGTCATTCATGTGCGCCGGGGACAGGACCAGGCGCTGCGCCAACGTCTCGAACGCGACGCCACTCTTCTTCTCGGCGAACCGGGCAAGATATTCGAATCCCTCACCCGAATACCCGTACGCCGCGCCGGGGGGCGAATTGAAGGTTAACGGCATGCCGCGCGGACGCCAGTTCGGGAATCCCGTGCGGTGGGAGAGCGCGAGCCGGGGTGTCAGGAGCTTGCGTCGCTCGTCCGTCGCGATGTCGGGATCCGTCCAGTAGCGGTACATCGGCTCATCGAGCGAAAGCCGGCCGGTCGCGACGAGTCTCAGGATCACCTCCGCGGTGATGGGCTTCGTCAACGAGGCGACGTTATAGAGGGTCGCGGGCGTCGCCCGGACGCCCGGGCTCTGCTCACCGAATGCAACGGCGAACGCGAGGCGACCGTGTTCGATCCGGGCGATCGACACGCTAGGGACGTGCGCCGACCGGAGGAGGCCCGGTACGAGCGAATTCAGCGAGGCAACCGGATCCGACGCGGCCGCGGCGGGCGCGAGCAGGATGGCAGCGCACGTCCCGAGGCACGCGCGGCGGCAGGTTGAGGCACGGGCCCGCCACCACCGGACCCGCCCCGGACGGACTCGGCCAGCGGTCGGCGTCACGCGAGCCGCCGCGCCAGGAGCGCGAAGACCAGGTGTCCGATTCCGGTTGCGGCGAGGACGATGCCGACCGAGCCCGGTGTCACGTCGTTCCAGCCGAGCGCCTGGACGATCGCAAAGCCGATGCCGAGGGTTGTCAGCACGACGCCCCACCTAAGGGCCAGGCGGGTCTGCTGGGCGGCCTCGCCGTCGAACACCGCGCGTACCATCGCCTCGGAGCTACCCGTCCGCACCAGTCGGTAGCGCAGCGCCGCGTCGAGCGCTGCCTTGAACGCGTACGTAACGCAGGCAAACAGCACGATCGGGACGAGAATGTGTTGATTCATGGCAGGCTCTCGCTGTGGGCAGGGGTCCGTTGGGTATTCGATACGGTGAGCGCCGGCCCGGTTGCAGCGGAATCGATTGCAACCGCGTGCCGGCGCGGCGTATCAGTCTCCGGATGAGCAGCGCCGCCCGATGAATGCCGACCGGCCCCTGGTGGACGCGGTTCTCGCCAACGACCCGGGAGCCTTCGAGCGGCTGGTCCGCGAGCACACGGGGCTTTGCTGGCACATCATCTTCCGGATGGTCAGGCATCCGGAGGATGCGCGCGACCTCTGCCAAGAGGCCTTCCTGCGCGTCTACCGGCACCTCGGCCAGTTCCGCTACGAGAGTGCCCTCAAGTCATGGATCGGCCAGATTGCCTACTCGGTCGCGCTCCGCCACCTCGAACGCAAGCGAATCCCGCTCGTCGAGGCGGGCGATGATGGCGAGATGACCGAGCGGGTCGAGAACGTCGGCGCCGACGTCGATGTCGAGGCGCTCTGCGCGGACGAGCAGGTGGGTCGCCTGCTCACGGCCGCGCTCGAAGCTCTCGCGCCGTTGCCGCGGACCATCGTGACGCTCTACCACCTCGAGGATCTGTCGCTCGGCGAGATCGCTGCGATCACCGGGCACCCGATCGGCACGATCAAAAGCCACCTCTTTCGGTCGCGCCTGCGGCTTCGCGACCTTCTCGAACCCCTGCTGGCGGATACCCGATGAACGAGCACAACGTTTCGACAGACGGCTCCGAGTCCGAGTGGCTGGCCCAGGAGGCCGCGTTGCACCGCGAGCGGGAACGCCGCGAATCCGGTCCGGATACGCCGCTGATTCGCCGATACCGCGTCGTCGCGCGCACGCTGTTGCGGCCGCTCGCGACGACGCTGCCCAGCAGTTTCGCGTGGCAGGCTGCGGAACTGGTACGGGCCGCAGCGGGTCGGTGGAGCGCCGAGGAGCGCCGCTTCCGTCGGCGGCTGCTGACGGCCACAACGGCCACGTTGGCTCTCTTGACTGCAGTGCTGGTGGCGCTCTACGGACCCGACTGGATTTTTCCCGGAGGCCTTCGCTCGACTGCCGCGGCACGCCTGATCGCACTCGTGTCCGTTGCCCTCACGATTGCGCGTCTCCTCGACCTGCGCAAGACGCCGCCGTGAGCGAGGAGTCGGCGCCCGC
>CAYNCY010000396.1:0-4234 GCA_964395195.1 uncultured Steroidobacteraceae bacterium | reverse complement strand
CGGCGCGTCCAACGACGTCGACTTCAAGGACGGCGACGTGAAGTGCCCGCAGGACGCGCCGAAGGCTGACGCCCCGGCCGCGGCCGATGGCGCCGCCAACGCGACGCCGACGGCGACTCCCACTGCGCCCGCAGACGGCGCTGCTCCCGCCAAGCAGTGAGCTGACGACCGGGGCGCCGCTCGGCGCCCCGGTTTCCTTTCGAGCCCGACGCCCGGTCGAGCGGCGCCAAGCCGAACCCTCCGCCCGCGCCTTCGCCGCGCCTAGAGCGTGACGAACGCTCCCTGTAGCGTGAACAGCTTGCCGTCGTGGGACAGGAACGCGAGCCCGTTCGTTCCGAACCGGACCAGCCGTGGCGTGACGTAGGGACTGAGCACCACGCCGCCAATTCGCGCGCTCGCGATCAGCGTGCATCCCGGGAGGCGCGAAGCCGTGATCAACGTGCCGCTGCTGTCGGACCAGAGCGTGAACAGCGTCTGCGTCGCCGGATCGATGACGGCGGCGGTGCCCTGGTAGTTGCCCAGGTTCGTCGGGCAGGTGCCCACGAAGGCGCCGCTCGCGGGATCCATCACGTTGCCGCCGTCGGTATAGATCAGCCCGCCGTAGTAATGGATGCGTGCGAGCGCCCCGTCCTGCGTCGCCGAAACGACAGATACGCCTGTCGGATCGACGTGCATGGTGGCGATTGCAGTGGAGGCCGCGAGGTTCATCGTGCCTGCACCGTAGAGCACGGAAGGCGAGGCCCCCCATTCGAGCGTATTGATGCTCGTGTAGATCGCCGAGCTCTGGGTGGTCACCGCGCGTGCCGTTGCGTCGTCATACGCCGTCACTGCGAACGTGTTGTAGCCGGCCTGGTCCGTCTGGGCGACGATCAGGCTGTGCGCCGCACCGGGCACGACCTTGAGGTCGCCCGCGTACAGGGACCCGAACGTCGAGTCTCGGCCCAACTGGATCTTGAGGTCCGTGGTGAGCGCGGGCAGCGCAAAGCGCTGGATCGCGTTGGTGCCGGTCAGCGCGACGTAAAGGAACTGGCCGTCATCCGAGAGGGCCAGCGTCGCGGGCTCACTGCCCGCAAACGCGGAGGCGGACTCAACGCCCGTCGTCGGATCGATCGCTATCACGGAGTTTCCGTTCGCGCCGACGCTGCTCGGCAACGAGAGGTAGAGGAGCGGACGTACCGGGTCCGGTGCGATGTCGTTTGCCGTGAACGGGTAGGTCGTGACCGTGTAGCCCGCCGGGCCGCTGACGGACGCGGAGACGGTGTAGACGACGTTGATCGTCGCGGGGCTGCCGGGAATGGTGTTGACGCACGCGCTGTCGTAGCAGGCCTGCAGGGTCACGATGTCCGTGTACGTGCCCGGCAGCAGTTGCGTCGGCGGGGTAAACGTGAAGCCTAGGGCCGCGGTCGCGTTGCCGTTGTAGCTGAGGCTGACGCTGTCGCCGGCGTGGCTGCTTTGCGTGACGTTGACGGTGAAGCCGGGCGCCGTGGTCAGGTTGCTGACCGAGACCGAGACGGTCTGAGCGGACGGAGAGGTGAGGTCGCCCGTGGTGGCGCTCACCTGGACCGAGGCCGTCGAGACGACGAGACGGGGCGCGCTGGCGCCGGACGGCGCGCCGACGACGTAGGTAACGGTGACGGTCCGCGGCGTGATCGGCGCGACCGTGTTGCACTGGTCGTCGGTGCAGAGCTCGATGGTCAGCGAGTCACGGTAGGTCCCGGGTGCGAGCTGGTACGGCAGCTTGAACGTGATGTTGAGCGTCGCATTGCCGCTGCTGCCGGAGGCGAGGCTGATCGCCGCGATGCCGTTTTCCGAGCCGCCAACGCCGATATAGAGTGTCTCGGACGGCGGATTCAGGATCGAAAGGCCCACCGCCGCGGTAGGCGGCGTCGCATCGCTCACGAGCGCATTCACGGCGACTGCGTCAGTCGACACCTGCAGCGTCGGTGTTGCGGGGGGTGGCGGGGTCGTGTTGCCGCCACCTCCGCCGCAGCCGCCCAGGGACGACAGGACCGCGGCGACGCACGCGAGCGTGCGCGCGTACAAAAACTGCCTACGAACTCCCCCGCGCATCCCTTGCATGATTGTCCGGCGGACGCCCGCCGGCCGATACCCGGTCGTCCTACCGGGCTTTGTTGAGCGAGCGTACTGGGCTCACGCGCATCTGTCATGCCGCCCCGCAATCGCGGGGTCGCGACGGAGGGTCGGCGCATTGTGGCAACGCGGAAGGCCGGTCGCGGCGCGCCGGGATCGGCCGGGCTACAATCTAGGGAGGAGCGGGGAGTTCAGCCATGAAGGGAATCAGGCGTCATCTGTCCGGGACGGTATCGACCGCAATCGCGATCGTCTTCGCGGTCGGCTGCGGTGGCGGTGGCGGTGGCGGTGGCGGTGGCGGCGGCGGTGGCAGCAGCGGCGGCGGCAACTCATCCGTTACCATCGGCGGAACGGTTTCCGGCCTTGCGGGTTCCGGCCTCACGCTCGGTGATAATGGCGGCGACAGCCTGTCGGTCGCCGCGAACGGGCCCTTCACGTTCGCCACTCCCGTGTCGACCGGTGGCTCCTACAGCATCACCGTTCTGACCCAGCCGACGAGTCCTGCCCAGAACTGCGCGGTCGCAAGCGGAAGCGGTACTGCCGGCGCGACGAACGTCACCAGCGTGAGCGTTACGTGCACGACGCTCGCGACGGCAGGGTCGTACGCGGTGTACCCGCTCGGCGCCACCGACCTCGCCTGGGACCCGCACTCCTCACAACTGATCGTCGCCGTCGGCGCGGGTGCGACGGCCAACGCGAACAGCATCGCGGTCGTCAATCCCGCGACCGGAGTGGTCAGCAAAACCGTGGCCACCGGCGCGAATCCGACCGTCGTGCGTTTCTCGGACGACGGCCAGTACCTGTACGTCGGGCTCGCAAACGAGAGCAACATCCAGCGCTTCGCCTCGCCCGCGCTGACGCTCGATCTCACGATCCCCGTTGGCGGCGACACCTCGCTCGGGCCACTGCACGCGGCCGAGATTCAGGTCGCCCCCGGCGCGGCGCACACGATCGCCGTCGCGCGCTACCGCACCAACATCGAACCGCCCGACTCCGACGTCGCGGTATTCGACGACGCCATCGTGCGCACGGGCGTCGGCAGCGGCGATCTGCTGCAGTGGGGCAGCGATGCGACGACGCTGTACTCCCAGACCGATGAGAGCGATCCGTCCATCTTTGCGAGCTATGCCGTCGGTCCGACGGGCCTCACCGCGGCGGGCGGTGCAAAGAGCGTCTTTCCGCTCTCCTATGACCTCAAATTCGCCGGTGGTCGCCTGTTCGGCGGCGACGGCATCGTCCTTGATCCGGCGACGATGAACGTGACCGGCTCGCTGGTGAGCAATGGCCCCACCGCCATCGACCTCGCGCACAACCTCGTCTTCGTCGTGCACTACGACCCGACGCACAACAGCTCGGCCCTGTGGGCATTCGATGCCACGCACTACACGCCGGTTGGCCTGCTGCCCTTGCCGAACGTCGTGCAGGCGGACCAGTCGCCGGATGTCCCGCAGCACATGGTGCGCTGGGGCGCGGACGGACTCGCGTTCACGACCAATGCGGGCGACCTAGTCGTCGTCAATCACGTGCTCGCATTACCGGTACCCGATTTTGGCGGCGGCGGCGCGCGCATCGGCGGCAGCACGGGGACCACGTCCTACTCAATCTACGACCTGCCGGCCAACGATCTCGCCTGGAGCGCGCAGCACAACGTCCTCTACGTGACGTTGCCGAGCTTCGCGAGCGGTCGCGGCAATACGGTCGCGGCCTTCGACCCGGTGGCCGGCACGCTCGGTGCGGCCGTGTTCGCCGGCAGCGAACCCGGGCGCATCGCGCTGTCCGATGACGGGCAGTCCCTGTACACCGGACTCTACGGCGCCACCGCGATGATGCAGTTCACCTTGCCGGCACTCGCCTCGGGCGCGCAAATCCCGCTCGGCTCCGACCCGCAGGACGGCCCGCTCTATCCGGTCAGTCTCGCGGTCGCGCCGGGGCAGCCGCAGATGACTGCGGTGCTCGAGGGGTTCTACGGCGGGCTAGTGTCGCGGCTCAGCGTGTTCGACGGCGCGACGCCGCGCGCCACGAGCCTCACCGATTTCATCGATGGCGTGCATTTCGGCGTGGACGCATCGACGCTCTATACCTACTCCGACTTTGACACGGGATTCAGCGTCGCCACGGTCGACGTGACGGCAGCGGGTCCCGG
>CAYNCY010000395.1:0-4252 GCA_964395195.1 uncultured Steroidobacteraceae bacterium | reverse complement strand
TACGGGCGCGCCTTGAGGCGCGAGGCGCGCTCGCACCGGCGGTGAGCCAGATTCTCGGCACCGCCCCGGCGGTCCCGGCCTTGCGCGCCGAACCCGCTGCCGGCGTCACCGTCCTTTATGGCTCGCAGACCGGCAACGGCCGCCGGGTCGCCGAGCGACTCGGCCGTAGCCTCGAGGCGGCGGGCCTGCACGCGATCATCGTCAACACCGCCGACTACGCACCGAAGCTGCTCGCCAAGGAGCAGTTCGTGTTCCTGGTGGCGAGCACGCACGGCGACGGCGATCCGCCGGACGATGCGCGCGCGCTGTTCGAGTTCCTGACCGGCCGCCGCGCGCCCAGGCTCGAGTCGCTCGCCTACGCCGTGCTCGCGCTCGGCGACTCGAGCTACCCGAAATTCTGTCACGTCGGCCGCGTGCTCGATGAGCGCCTGGCCGAGCTCGGCGCCCGGCGCCTCTTCACCCGCATCGACTCCGACGTCGACCTCGAGGCGAAGGCCGCGGCGTTCATCGAGCAGAGCGTTGCGAGCGCACGCACCGAGATCGGCGCCGAGACGCCGCGCCTCGCCATCGTCACTCCGCTCCGTCCGACGGCGCCCGCGCCGGCCTCGCGCGAGCAACCGCTCGAGGTCGAGCTCCTCTCGAACCAGCGCATCACCGCGCGCGACGCCGATCGCGACGTGCGCCACGTCGAATTCGCGATCCCCGCCGAGCGCTTCGAATACGAACCCGGCGATGCGATCGGCATCGTGCTCGAGAACCCGGTCCGGTCGGTCGAGCGCGTGCTCGAGCTGACCGCGCTCGAGCCCGGGACCCCTGTCACGATCGACGGCGCAACGCACTCGCTGCGTGAGTGGCTGACGAGCCGCCGCGAGATCGCGAAGCTCGCGCGTCCGCTCATCGAGCGCCTCGCCGAGAAGACCGCGAGCGAGGAGCTGGCGGGCTGGCTCAAGCCCGAGCACACGAGCGAGCTGCGCGGCGCCTTCAAGGAATTGCAGGTCGCCGATCTCTTGAAGCGCTTCCCCGCGAGCTGGGAAGCGGAGGCACTCGTCCGGGCGCTGCACCCGCTCGCACCGCGCCTCTACTCCGCCGCCTCGAGCCGGCGTGAAGTCGACGAGGAGGCGCACCTCACGGTCGCCGTGATCGACTACACGCACGGCGGCGAGCGTCGCGTGGGCCCTGCCTCGTGGCAGCTCGCCAACGCTACGCCGGGCGCGCGCTTCAAGGCGTACATCGAGCCGAACAGCCGCTTCCGCGTGCCGGCCGACGGGCTCCGCGATGCGATCATGATCGGACCTGGCACCGGCGTCGCGCCGTTCCGTGGTTTCCTGCAGCAGCGTCGCGCCGACGGGGCGCGGGGCCGCAACTGGCTCATCTTCGGTGGCCGCCACCTCGAGCGCGATTTCCTCTACCAGACCGAGTGGCTCGAGGCGCTGAAGCGCCGCCAGCTGCACCGCCTCGACGTTGCCTTCTCGCGCGACCAGGACCACAAGGTCTACGTGCAGGACCGCATCCGCGAGCAGGGCCGCGAGATCTTCTCGTGGCTCGAGGGCGGCGCCTCGCTCTACGTCTGCGGCGACGCCGAGCGCATGGCGCCCGATGTGCATGCGGCGCTGATCGAGGTGATCTCGACCCACGGCGGCCGCTCGGTCGAGGACGCTGGCGACTACCTCAACGAGCTCGCGCAAGGGAAGCGCTACGCCCGCGACGTGTACTGAGCGACGATGACGGACCTCGCCCCGATCGAGAAGATCAAGTCGGAGAGTCGTGGCCTGCGCGGCACGCTCGCCACCAGCCTCGCGGATCCCACGACCGGCGGCCTCGCCGAGGACGACACGCAGCTGCTGCGCCTGCACGGCAGCTACCAGCAGGACGACCGCGACCTCAGAGAGCAGCGGCGGGTACAGAAGCTCGAGCCGCTGTGGCGGTTCATGGTGCGGCTCCGGCTCCCGGGCGGCATCTGCACGCCCGCGCAGTGGCTTGCGATCGACGAGATTGCCCGCACCCATGCCAACGGCTCGCTGCGCCTCACCACTCGCCAGACCTTCCAGTTCCACGGCATCGCCAAGGGCGAGCTGAAGCCGAGCATGGCCGCGCTCAACGCGGCGCTCCTCGACACGATCGCAACCTGCGGCGACGTCAACCGCAACGTGCTCGCCGGCGCCAACCCCGTCGAGTCGCCGGCGCACGCGGAGGTTGCCGAGTGGGCGCGCCGGCTCTCGGAGCACCTCTTGCCGAAGACCCGCGCCTACCACGAGATCTTCCTCGACGGCGAGAAGCTCGCAGGCAGCCCCGAGGTCGAGCCGCAGTACGGCAAGTCGTTCCTGCCGCGCAAGTTCAAGACCGCGATCGCGATCCCGCCGTCGAACGATGTCGACCTCTTCGCCAACGATCTCGGCTTCGTCGCGATCATCGAGGGCGGCAAGCTCATCGGCTTCAACCTGACGGTGGGCGGCGGCCTCGGCGCCACGCACGGCGATGCCGCGACCTACCCGAGGCTCGCCGACGTGGCGGGCTTCCTGCCGGTCGAGAAGCTGCTCGCGGTCGCCGAGGCGGTGCTCACGACACAGCGTGACTTCGGCGATCGCACCAACCGCAAGCATGCGCGCCTCAAGTACACGATCGCCGACCGCGGGCTCGCCTGGTTCGTCGGCGAGGTCGAGCGCCGCGCTGACCTGAGGCTCGGACCCAACCGGCCCTTCGAGTTCACCTCCAACGGCGACCGCTTCGGCTGGCTCGAGGGCTTCGACGGTCGCTGGCACCGGACGCTGCGCATCCCCGCCGGGCGCATCGCGGATACCTACGACCAGCCGTGGCTCACGGGCTGGCGCGAGCTTGCGAAGGTGCACCGCGGGGACTTCCGGATCACCGCCAACCAGAACGCGATCATCGCCGGCGTCGCGAGCGCCGAGCGTGCCGCGATCGACGAGGTCATCGCCCGCTTTCGCCTCGATGCGGCCGAGCGCGCGATCCCGCTCAAGCGCGATGCGCTCGCGTGCGTGGCGCTCCCGACCTGTCCGCTGGCGATGGCAGAGGCGGAACGCTACCTGCCGCAGCTCCTTGGCCGCGTCGAGTCGCTGCTCGAGCGCCACTCGCTCGCACAGGTGCCTCTGATCCTCAGGATCACGGGCTGCCCGAACGGCTGCGCGCGGCCGTACCTCGCCGAGATCGGCCTGATCGGCAAGGCGCCCGGACGCTACAACTTGCACTTGGGCGGCGACGCGCGCGGCCAGCGCCTCGCGGTCCTCCACCGCGAGAACCTCGACGAGGCCGCCTTCCTCGAGGAGCTCGACGGGCTGTTCGAGGCCTTTGCGGCCGAGCGCACCCTGGACGAGCGCTTCGGCGACTTCCTGTGGCGGACCGCGCGCATCGGCCGCCCCGCGTCGCCCGCCGCGGCCTGAACCCAGGCCGTGCGCTACTTCCCGCTCTTCCTCGACCTCAAGGGCCGGCGCGTCGTCATCGCCGGTGGCGGGGCGATCGCCGAGCGCAAGGTCGAGCTCCTCGCCGGAACGGGCGCCACGCTCGTCATCGTCGCACCCGTCGTGACCGACTCGCTCGCGCGCCTCATCGCCCTCGGCGCCGCCGAGCACCGCGCGCGCGCCTTCGAGCCCGCCGATCTCGACGGCGCCCGGCTCGCGATCGCGGCGACCGACAGCCCCTTCACAAACCGCGCGGTCGCGGGCGCCGCCGAGGCCCGCGACATCCTCGTCAACGTCGTCGACGATGCGGAGCTCTCGAGCGGCATCGTGCCCGCCATCGTCGATCGCTCGCCGCTGCTGATCGCGGTCTCGAGCGAGGGCACGGCGCCCGCGCTCGCGCGCCTGGTGCGCGAACGCATCGAGATCGCCATCGACGAGTCCTTCGGCCGACTCGCGCGCTTCGCCGCCAGCTGGCGCCAGCGGATCAAGGCGGCGGTGCCGGACCTGGGTGCCCGGCGGCAGTTCTATGACTGGCTGCTGCGCGGTCCGGTCGCGGCGCTGATCCGCGAGTCACGCCCCGAGGACGCCTCGGCCGCGGTCGCCGGCGCACTCAGCGTCGGCGTGCCGGCGCCGAAGGGCTCTGTCGTGCTCGTCGGCGCCGGCCCCGGCGACCCCGGACTCCTGACGCTGAATGGCCTGCGGGCGCTCCAGTGCGCGGACGTCGTGCTCCACGACCGCCTCGTCTCGGCGCAGGTGCTCGCACTCGCGCGGCGCGATGCCGAGCTCATCCCGGTCGGCAAGGGGCAAGCGATGGTATTGGGCGATGCTCAAATCCC
>CAYNCY010000394.1:0-4268 GCA_964395195.1 uncultured Steroidobacteraceae bacterium | reverse complement strand
CTTGCCGGCGGCGGGATCGCCCGCGACCAGCGTCGAGACCTTGGCCTTGAACTTGGCGGTAAAGGCATCGGCGATCTTCTCATCGACGATGATCCGCTCGGTCGACATGCAGATCTGGCCAGAGTTCATGTAGGCACCGAACGCGGCGCCCGCGACGGCCTCATCGAGATCCGCATCATCGAGCACGATCAGGGGTGCCTTGCCCCCGAGTTCGAGCAGCACGGGCTTCAGCTGTTCCGCCGCGAGCTTCGCGATGATCCGGCCGACCTTGGTCGATCCCGTAAAGTTGATGCGTCGTACCGCCGGGTGGGCGATGAGCGCCACCACCACGGCACCCGCGTCGGCCGGTGCGTTGGTGATCACGTTGACGACGCCGGGCGGCAGGCCTGCCTCGCGCATCGCATCGCCAATCAGCCGGTGGGTCGCGGGGCAGGTCTCGGAGGCCTTGAGCACGACCGTGTTGCCGCACGCGAGCGGCGTGGCGATCGCGCGAACTCCGAGGATGACAGGCGCGTTCCAGGGCGCGATGCCGAGCACGACGCCGACGGGCTTCCTCATCGACATCGCGAGACAGCCGGGCTGGTCGGACGGGATCACCTCGCCAGCGACCTGGGTTGTGAGCGATGCAGCCTCGCGGAGCATGCCGGCGGCCAGGAATACATTGAAACCGGCCCACGGCGCGGTTGCACCGATCTCGGTTGCCATGGCGGCAGTGAAATCGCCCGCCCGCTTCTGGAGCGCATCCGCGGCAGCGAGCAGGAGTCCGCGCCGGGCGTTCGGGCCGAGCGCGGCCCATGCGGGGAATGCCGCGCGCGCCGCATCGACTGCGGCGGTCGCGTCGGCAACGCTCGCGGCGGCCGCACGGGTTGCGACCTGTCCGGTCATGGGGTTCTTGCGCTCGAAGCTCGCGCCGCCGGTGGCCGGCACGTCGCGGTTCGAAATCAGAAGGGTGGTGTCATTCATGTGAGTCCCCTCGGGGCTGGTCGGTCTGTCGTTTTATGAAGGCGCGGGTGTGCAGGGATCCGTCACTCGCCCCACACGTCGCGCGCGACCTCGACAACGAGCCGAAGCTTGTCGGCTTGCTGTGACATCGCCAGATTGTTGCCATGGACCGTGCTCGAGAATCCGCATTGCGGCGAGAGCGCGAGCTGCTCGAGTGGCGCGTAGTGACTCGCCTCGTCGATCCGGCGGCGGATGGCGTCCTTGTCCTCGATCGCGCCGAGCTTGGTGGTGATGAGGCCGAGCACGAGCGTCTTGCCCTTCGGCAGGTACCGGAGCGGTTTGAAGTCGCCGCTCCTCGCATCGTCGTACTCGAGGAAGTAGGCATCGACGTTCATCTCGGAAAGCAGCGCCTCGGCGACGGGCTCGTAGCCACCCTGAGCCGCCCACGTGCTCTTGAAGTTGCCGCGGCAGAGGTGCACCGCGAGCGTCATGCCGGCTGGCTTCTGGGCGACGACCCGGTTGATGAATGCGGCATACCGGTGCGGCAGCTCGTCCGGATCATCGCCCCGCTGGCGCGCGGCCTCGCGCATGCGTTCATCGCAGAGATAGGCGAGGTTCGTGTCGTCCATCTGCACGTAGCGGCAGCCCGCGGCGGCGAGCGAACGCAGCTCCGCGCCGTACGCGTTCGCGACGTCCTGGTAGAAAGGCTCGAGGTCCGGGTAGTGCTCCTTGCTGATGCCGGCCCGCCCGCCGCGAAAGTGCAGCATGGTGGGCGAGGGGATCGACACTTTCGGCGTCCGGGTCGTCTGCGCGGCGAGATAGCGGAAATCCGCGAGCTGGATGTCCTTCGCGTGCACGACCCTGCCAACGACGCGCATCACGGGAGGCGAGAGCTCCTCGGTGCCGTCGGGCTTTCGGATGAGCACGGGAACGTCAGTCTTCACGCCGCCGAGTTGGGCGAGGAAGTCAATGTGAAAGTAAGTACGCCGGAACTCACCGTCCGTGATGCTCTGGAGTCCGACGTCCTCCTGCAGCCGCACGACCTCGGCGATGGCGCGATCCTCGACTTCGCGGAGTTGCGCGGCGTTGATCGAGCCGGCGGCGGCCTGTTGGCGCGCTTCGAGAAGATAGGCGGGCCGCAGAAAACTGCCGACGTGATCGGCGCGAAAAGGCGGCGGCGGTTGCGAGGCGACGGCGTTCAACGGCGAGCATCCTTTGGCTTCAGTTCGCGGTCGCCTCCCCGGACACGGAGCGCGCCGGCGACGACGGTGTGCGGGCGAGCACGACGCGAAAGCCGCGAAAGGCACTCGCCTCGGCCGGTGGGTTGCCGGCGCGGCGCGACGCGCGCTCGTCCGCCGCCGCGCTCCCGAAGCTTCCGCCGCGGTTTACGCGGAGTTGCCCGGTCACGGGGCCCGTCGGATCGCGAAGCGTTCCACCCGGGTATGGCCCGTACCAGTCACGGCACCACTCCCATACGTTGCCGAGCATGTCATAAAGTCCCCACGAATTCGGCAGCTTCGTGGCGACGCGCCGGGGTCCCGCGAGCTTTCCGTCGACGCGCCAGCCGCGGCCCGCGTAGCCGTCGGCGCTGTTCGCGCTGTACCACGCTAAGTCGTTGAGTGAATTCGCGTGATCGCCGGATGGACCGATGGAGTCGGCGTAGGTGGCGCCGCGGCTTCCGGCGCGGCTCGCGTACTCCCACTCCGCCTCGGTCGGCAGCCGGTAGGCGTAGTGTCCCGGGAGCCGGCCGGCTGCGCGCTCGCGGACCGTCAGGCGGCGGCAGAATTCCGTCGCATCGAGCCAGCTGACGAAGTAGATCGGCAGGTCGCCGTCCTCGTTCATCAGGTATGCATCGGGGCCGGCCTCGCGCGACATGCCGATGAGAGCGCGAACGGTCTCGTGCTTGTCGCCGAATGAATAGAGAGTGTCGTCCGCGAGGACCTTCCCGAGCTGTCCGCGCACGTCGACGCCCATGACGGCGCGCCACTCGGCGATCGTCACGGGCGTCCGGCCCATCCAGTAGCCGTGCGTGAGCATGACGCGCATTTCGGGCGACTCGTCCGCGCTTCGCCCCGGCTCGTAGGCTGCGCTTCCCATCTCGAAGGAACCCGGCGGGATCCAAGCCATTGCGAGGGTCGTGGTCGCATCGAGCGAAAGTGTCCACGGACGACCGCCGTCCGGGGTCGCCGCCATCGCAGCGCCACCGAGGGATGAATGCAACACGGCCAGCGCGACGGCGCCGAACGCGCGGCACGCGTGCGCGATAAATCGCGCACGCCGCGCGCCGTCGCTCGCGCTACTCGATGAAGGGCTCGACGACAACGCGTTCACCGCACAGGAACGCATCCGCGACGAGCTGCAGCGGCGCGAGATCGACGTCGATCCTCGCATTCGCGACCACGTTCGCGAATCGGGCGTAGACGTCCGGGTACTCGCCACCGTTGTCGGGCGTCTCGACCTCGCGTCCGTCTGTCTTGAGCACGCTGCCGCCTCGCGACAGCACGAGCGTGCCGCGATCGGTCTCGACCTCGATGTCCCACGTCTGCGGGCCCGTCTGCCTGAAGTCGAAATTGGCGGCGATCCGTGCGGCACCGGGGCCCGCAAGGTCGAGATCCGCTGCGATCGGCGTCTCGCAGTTCTCCGGATAGAAGAGTCGCGCCTTGAGGAGCGCCGGGACGGCAGGCAGGATCTCGGTCAGGATCGAGAGCGCGTTGATGCCGGGGTCGAATACGCCAAGGCCGCCTGCCTTCCAGATCCAGGCCTGGCCGGGGTGCCACACGCGCACGTCCTCCTTCCAGGTGATCGTCACGCGGCGAATGGCGCGGCCGGAGAGCCATGCACGCGCAGGCTCGACGCCGCGCGCGTGGCGCGAATGCCAGGAGGCCGCAAGTACGCTGCCGCTGCGCTTCGCGATGTCGACGAGCGCGAGCACCTCGCTCACGGTGACGCCGGGCGGCTTCTCGAGGAGTACGTGCAGCCCCTGTTCGAGTGCCCGCCGCGCGGTATCGAAGCGAACCTGCGGCGTGGTGCAGAGCGCGACCGCGCCGACCTTGATGCTGCTCGCGATTAGTGCGTCGAGGTCCTTGAACCACGGCACGCCCTCGAGGCGGCTGTGCGGGCTTGCGATGGCGACGAGCTCGAACGCGGAGCTCCCGGCAATGGCGGCCACGTGCTGGTCGCGCGCGATCTTTCCGAATCCAACGATGGCGAGGGGCGTCTTCTTCATCGGCAATCTCTCAACCGGCGGTCAGGCGGGTGTGGAGGAGCAGGAATCGCAAGGGCCGGGCGCGACCGTCGCGGCGCTTGCGCGGCTTCAGCGTGAGGGC
>CAYNCY010000393.1:0-4287 GCA_964395195.1 uncultured Steroidobacteraceae bacterium | reverse complement strand
GTCATCGCGCGGCACGAGGGTCGCGTGCCCGGACGTTGCGTGCACTTCAACGGCCACATCGACGTCGTGGCGCCGGGCCACGGCTGGACCTTCGATCCCTTCGCCGCGACGCTGAAGGACGGGCGCATCTACGGCCGCGGCACCTGCGACATGAAGGGCGGACTCGCGGCCGCCGTCATTGCGGCGGAGTCGCTCATCGAGGCCGGGCTCCCCGCCGCCGGTGCGCTCGAGATCTCGGGCACGGTCGATGAGGAGTCGGGCGGCTACGGCGGCGTCGCCTACCTCGCCGAGCACGGCTGGTTCCGCCCCGGGCGCGTCGATCACGTGATCATCCCCGAACCGCTCAATGTGGATCGCGTCTGCATCGGTCACCGCGGCGTGTGGTGGGCGGAGCTCGAGACTCACGGGCGGATCGCGCACGGCTCGATGCCCTTCCTCGGCGACTCCGCCATCGGCCACATGGGTGCGCTGCTGGCGCGCCTCGAGGCAGAGCTCAAGCCCGCGCTCGCGCAGCGGCGCACCGTGATGCCGGTCGTGCCGGAGGGCGCGCGTCAGTCGACGTTCAACATCAACTCCGTCCACGGCGGCGAGCCCGAGGGCCACGGCGGGCTGCCCTCGCCCTGCGTCGCGGACTCCTGCCGCATCGTGATCGACCGCCGCTTCCTGGTCGAGGAGTCGCTCGAGGACGTGAAGGCGGAGCTCCGCGCGCTCCTCGAGGCGCTCGCCCGCGAGCGACCCGGGTTTCGCTACGGCCTGCGCGACCTCTTCGAGGTGCTGCCGACGATGGCGGACATCGAAGGCCCGGTGGTGCGCGCGACGCGCGATGCCGTGCGCGCGGTGCTCGGCCGCGAGGCCGCGATCATCTGCTCGCCCGGCACGTACGACCAGAAGCACATCGACCGCATCGGCAAGCTCAAGGACTGCATCGCCTACGGGCCCGGCATCCTCGAGCTCGCACACCAGCCGGACGAGTACGTCCTCGTCGACGACCTCGTCAGTTCCGCCAAGGTCCTCGCGCGCGCCGCGCACACGCTCCTCGCCGCCGGGCCATGAGCCCGGGTGCGGAGAACCGGGGCCGCGGGCGCGCCGGGCGCCGGGCGCGCTCGCGATTCCTCGCGACGCTCCTCGCGACGCTCGCCGCCGGTGCGGCGTTGGGCGCACCGCCACCCACGAGCGAGGCACCGGGCACGCTGACGATAGGGCTCGCGCTCGAGCCCCCGCACCTCGACCCGACGACGACCTCCGCCGAGGCGACCGAGGACATCGTCTACAGCAACGTCTTCGAGGGACTGACGCGCATTGCTCGCGACGGGCGCGTGATCGCGGGGCTCGCCGAGACGTGGACGGTATCCGCCGATGGGCTCCGTTACCGCTTCGCGCTCCGCCACGGCGTGCGCTTCCACGACGGCGCGCTGCTGACCGCGTTCGATGCCAGGGACTCGCTCGACCGCGCACGCGCGCCCGACTCAGCCAATCCGCTCCACGGCCTCCTCGCGCCGCTGCGGGCGGTCACGGTGGTCGATCCCTTCACGCTCGAACTCGAACTCGAACGCCCGGTCGCCGAGCTCCTCACCTACCTCGCGTGGGGCAACCTCGTGATCCTGAGCCCGGCGAGCCGCGCCCGCGCGGCCACGGCGCCCGTCGGCACGGGACCCTTCCGGTTTCGCGAGTGGCGCAAGGGCGCCTCGATCGTGCTCGAGCGCAACCCCGACTACTGGGGCACGAAGGCGCGGCTCGCACGCGTGACCTTCCGCGTGATCCCGGACTCGAGCACCGCGCTCGCGGCGCTGACCGCCGGCGACGTCGATGCCTTCGCGAACTTTCCGGCGCCCGAAAACCTCGCGGCGCTCAGCCGCGACCCGCGCTTCGAGGTCGTCGTCGGCTCGACCGAAGGCAAGACGCTGCTCGCGATCAACAACACCCGCGCGCCGTTCACCGACGTGCGCGTGCGGCGCGCGCTCGCGAGCGCGATCGATCGCGCGGCGATCATCGCGGGGGCCATGTACGGCTACGGGCGGCCGATCGGCAGCCACTTCGCGACGCACCAGGCGGGCTACGTCGACCTGACCGGCCGCTATCCCCACGATCCCGCCGCGGCCCGCGCGCTCCTCGCGGCGGCGGGCTACCCGCGGGGCTTCGAGGTCACGATCAAGCTGCCGCCGCCCTACTACGCGCGGCGCAGCGGCGAGATCATCGCCGCCGAGCTCGCCGAGGTCGGCATCCGCGCACGTCTCGTCAACATCGAGTGGGCGCAGTGGCTCGAGCAGGTGTTCAAGAACCGCGACTTCGACCTCACGATCGTCGCGCACACCGAACCCCTCGACTACGACATCTACGCACGCCCCGGCTACTACTTCGGCTACCAGAGTGAGGCGTACGCGCACCTCCTCGAGGAGGTCGGCCGGAGCAGGACCCCGGCTGAGCTCGACGCGGCGCGCGAGAGGCTCCAGCGCCTGCTCGCGGAGGACGCGGTCAACGTGTTCCTGTTCGAACTCCCGAAGCTCGGCGTGTGGCGCAAGGGCGTGCACGGCCTGTGGCACGATGCGCCCGTGCAGGGCACCGACGTGACGGGCGTCTGGGTCGAGGGTGGCGCGAGCACGGGTGCCGCAAGGCACACGTTCGCCCCGCTCATCGCCGGCGTCCTCGGCACGCTCGTGCTCGGGCTCGGCGTCCTCGCGCTGCGGCGTCACCTGACGCCGCGCTTCGTGCTCGGGCGCATCGCGAGCTTCGCGCTGACTCTGCTCGCGGCCTCGCTCGTGATCTTCGTGCTGCTCGAGGTACTGCCGGGCGATCCCGCCGAGTACATGCTGGGTCTCAACGCAACACCGGCCGCGCTCGCGCGGCTGCGCACCGACTTCGGGCTCGACGCAGGTCCCGTGCACCAGTACCTCGAGTGGCTCGGGGGCCTCGTGCACGGTGACCTCGGGCGGAGCTACACCTATCACGTCCCGGTCGCGGGGCTCCTCGCCGAGCGCCTCGCCGTGTCGGCGCCGCTCGCGCTCTACGCGCTTGGCCTCGCGGTGCTGATCGCACTGCCGCTCGGCCTCGGCGCCGCGGCACGGCCGGGCTCCCGCGCGAGCGCGCTCCTCGCGGGCGTCGCCGAGGTCGGCCTCGCGCTCCCGAACTTCTGGATCGGCATCCTGCTGATCATGGCGTTCGCGGTGCACCTCAACCTCTTCCCGGCGGGCGGGTTCCCGGGCTGGGACGCCGGCGTGCTCAGCGCCCTTGGCGCCCTGACGCTGCCCGCGCTCGCGCTCGCCGTCCCGCAGGGCTGCATCCTCGCGCGCGTCCTCGCCGGCGCCCTCACCGAAGCGCTCGCCGAGGACTACGTCCGTACCGCGCGTGCCAAGGGAGCCTCGCGCGCGCGGACGCTCTGGCGGCATGCGCTCCCGAACGCGCTCGTGCCGGTACTGACGATCCTGGGGCTGCAGTTCTCGTTCCTGCTCGCGGGCGCCATCCTGATCGAGAACGTGTTTGCACTCCCGGGCGTCGGGCGACTCATCTTCGAGGCGACCGCGCAGCGCGACCTCATCGTCGTGCGCAGCGTGGTGCTCGTCCTCGTCGCGGCGGTGGTCGGCGCCAATGTGCTCGTCGATCTCCTGGCCGCGATCGTCGATCCGCGGCCCCGCCAGGACGGCGGCCGATGAACGCGGCGCCGAAGGCTGCGCGCGTCGAGGCCGGCCTGATCGCGAGCGCGGCGCTCGCGGCCGTGTTCGTGCTCGCGGCGCTCCTTAACCTCGCGGGCGCGTTCGACGGGGGGCTCCGGCTCAGCATCGACACGCGTCTCGCCGCGCCCGGCGCCGCCCACTGGCTCGGCAGCGATGCGCTCGGTCGCGATGTGCTCGCGATGATCGCGGCCGGCGCGACGACCTCGCTCGGCGTCGCACTCGGCGCGGTCGTCATCGGCCTCACCCTCGGCGTGCCGCTCGGCCTCCTCGCCGCCGCACTCGGCGGCCGGGGTGACGAGACGGTCGCGCGGCTCAACGACATCGTGTTCGCGCTGCCGCCGCTCCTGCTCGCGGTGCTCCTCGCCGCGACGCTGGGCCCGGGCCCGACGACCGCAGTCGTCGCGCTCGGTGTCTTCAACATCCCGGTGTTTGCGCGCGTGACACGTGCGGGTGCGCTTACGCTCCTCGCCCGCGACTTCGTGAGCGCGGCACGGCTCGCCGGCAAGGGCTCCGTCGCGATCGCGCGCGAGCACGTGCTCCCCAATCTGACCGGGATGCTCGTCGTGCAGGCCACGATCCAGATCGCGCTTGGCATCGCCGCCGAGGCGGGCCTCTCCTA
>CAYNCY010000392.1:0-4309 GCA_964395195.1 uncultured Steroidobacteraceae bacterium | reverse complement strand
GCCGAGCGATCGCCAGCCGATCAGCCCGGCGCAGAGCAAGGGCGCAAGCGATTCGTCAGTGCCCACGTCCCCAAGCGGCAGGGCGAAGCGCGCATCGGCCACGACGGCTGTCGCGAATCCGCCATCGGTGGTGTATCCCGTGAACAGCGGGTGATCGCACAGGTTCTCGCGATGCGCTACGCAATACGAACAGGTTCCGCAGGTGTGACCGAGCCAAGGAATGCCCACTCGCTCGCCAATCTGTAGGCCCTTGACGTTCGCGCCGATCGCATCGATACGCCCGACAATCTCGTGACCCGGGATGATGGGAACTCGCGGGTGGGAGAGTTCGCCGTCCATCACGTGCAGGTCGGTGCGACAGACGCCGCAGGCTCCTACCTTGACGCGAACCTGATCGGGTCCTGGCTGCCGATCCGGAAGCTCGGCCCATTCCAGTGGACTCCTCAATCCTCTCAGGATCATCGCGTGCAGGAGGCTCTCCATCCGCGTGCGCAGACCACGGTTAGCCGACTCTATCGACGATCTGAGCGATGTCCATCCGAGTAGCGTGGTTAAGTGTCCCCGATGCTTCGAGTGCCGACTCGCTGCCTGAAGCGATGCCGGGCACGCGGATCTCTGCCCTCCTGACATCGACCCTATCAGTGGCCGTTGGCACGATGATCACGGGGCGTCCCAGCTGCGCGGCGAAGTCGCACACATTCACCCGGCGGCTGGAGTTGAACAGGTCGGCGGCGATGTCGATGATCAGGACGTCGGCGCGGCGCGCCTCGTGCGCCAGGTAGCCAGCGATTGACGCGCACATCGCCGTCGAGCGCCACTCCAGATCCGCGACACGACACTGCAGGGCCCCTCGGAATTCTGCTTCGGCATTCTCGAGTTCGTTGTGGAGTGCGTCACGATCACCGTTCACACGGTCCCAGAATACGAACCCTTCACCCGCGCGAACCCGGGCGGGTTGCCGGGCGGCAATCCCAATGAGACAGGCGCGGAACTGGATCGCCAGGTCTCCTGCGACTTTCAGCAGCTCATGGTTGGGACGCCCGAGCCCCACATATACCATCAAGGTCCCGTAGGCCATAACTTGCTACCCGGCGTGCCGTTCTACCCAGGCCACGTATCGATGCATCCATGCCTGAAGGAACGTTCGTCTGCTGTCCGCAAAAGCACCCGGGTCATCAAGCAGCCCGTCCTTCATTTGAATGAACGCTTCGGGTTGTCCGAGCGTGGGCACATCGAGGTAAGCGAGCGTGTGGCGTAAGTGCTGCTGAGCCATGCAGGTTCCGCTGGCGCCCATTGACTCGCCCAGCACACCGGCGGGCTTTCCGACCCGCGCACTGTGCCCGTAGGGGCGCGAAGCGTGATCAATGGCGTTCTTCAATACCCCGGGCATCGAGCGGTTGTATTCGGCGGTGACGAACAGGAGCCCTTGGGATGCGCTTATGGCGGCCTTCAGGCGCTTGACGGAGTCAGCGGGCTTGGCGTCGTCGTCCTGGTTGTAAAGCGGTAGATCACCAATGCTGAGGTGAGTAAACGAGAAGTGCGCCGGCGCCAGCTTCTCCACGGCGAGCGCGAGCGTTCTATTCATGGACTCCCGGCGGAGACTGCCCACAAGCACGGCAACCTTCAATTCAGTCATACGGACCTCTGCGGATCGGCGCAATTCGCCACGCTGCTACCGGTAGCTTAGTGCTGGGACTGCGGCGAACTGCCAGCGTAACAACGGCGAGCGGAGCAGTCTGTGCGTTGGGAGACGCTCCCGGCCGCCGCGATGCCGCGTCGCTCGATTGCGTAGCCGAGCGCGGTGCGGTTGTCGGGACTACGGTTGCTGCGCCCGCGTCACCTGCTGCCGAACTCAAGCACCACGCGCGAGGGCACGTCGCCGCGCTCCAGGCGCTCGAAGACGTCGTTGATCGCCGACAACGGTTGCACCTCGATATCGGCCTTCACCTTTCCGTCCACCGCGAAGGCCAGTGCCTCGGCCATGTCACGACGGGTCCCGACAAAAGAACCGCGAATGGTGATGCAGTTAGCAACCACCTCGAAGAGCGGCGTTGGAAACTCCCCAGGAGGAATGCCCACCAGTACGCAGGTGCCGAACTTACGGGTCATGCTCACCCCCTGCTTGAATGCAGGCAAGGAGGGCGCCGTGATCAGCACGCCGTGCGCACCGCCATTCGTAGCCTGTTTCACCGCCGCGACCGGATCGTTCTGTCGGGCGTTGACGAGAGCCTCGGCGCCCAGGCGTCGGGCGTGGGCGAGCTTGCCGTCATCTATATCGACGGCACACACCTTTAGGCCCATTGCCTTGGCATACTGGACTCCCAGATGCCCCAAACCGCCGATCCCGGAGATGACGATCCACTCTCCGGGCCGCGCTCCGGTCTCCTTGATCCCCTTGTAGGTGGTGATCCCGGCGCAGATGAGCGGCGCGGCGTCTCGCGCAGCCAGCCCCGCCGGGATGTGTGCCACGTAGTTCGGGTCGGCGACGATGTATTCGGCAAAGCCACCGTTTCGGGTGTAGCCACCAAACTGTGCTTCGGCACAGACGGTTTCGCGCGCCGAGAGGCAGTACTCGCAGTGCCCGCACGCTGAATACAACCACGGCACTCCGACTCGATCGCCGACCTTTACAGCGCTCACGCCGGCACCGAGGACCGTGACAAGGCCGATACCCTCGTGGCCGGGCGTGAACGGGAGCGCGGGCTTGACAGGCCAGTCCCCATTTCTGGCGTGCAGATCGGTGTGGCAGACCCCACACGCTTCGGACTTGACGAGCACCTGGCCGGGGCCAGGTGTCGGAAAGTCCAGATCCCGTAGCACGAGTGGCTTACCGAAGTGTTCCACAACGGCGGCCTTCATTACATTTGACATCTGAATTGTCTCTTTGTGAATCGCACTCGGGGCGCTACCGGCAAGCCCAGTCGTCGAACCGGCTCAATCAGGCGGACCAGCACCGCGCAGGTAATTCGATAGAACATGTTGAGTTCTCCACGTAGAGCCGGTTCGACCGGAGTTCGCGAATGCGCGTGGGCTGACTGACCAGCGTCACGATCCGAGAGGGTGCGTCGGTCGTGGACCGAACTTGGCGTCGCCCCCGCGCAGGCACGGACACGCGCGTGCTGGTCGCACAACGGAAGCGTCGACGCAGCAGTCGACCGACGTTACGGCCTTGAAGCGGCAGCGAGCGCAGCGCACGTTCAACCGCAGGCCCATCCGGAGCCGCCCCTGGTCATGCCATCGGACGCGTACGTGATCGCTGCATCGACTTCCGGAGCACGAAACTGCTCCCCTCGAGCCTGCGCACGGCGAGAGCCGCGTGGTCACAGCGACCTCGTCGCAAGTCCTCGCGAAACAACTGTGTGCACTGCGCGAGAGCCGATCGGAGCGAGCACGGCGGCGCCTGTGGTGTCGACCTTGCGAGGAATAGTGGCCGCAACAGTCCGCGGGGCAGGGTGAGTCCGGCCCCGCGGCGATGTAGCGAGCGAAACGCGGCTAGGCGTAGTCAACACCCAGCTCGTTCGCCACATTCCACACCCCGGGTGCATTCCATGCAATGCGCCCCGCCTCGTCCTTCTGATACGACGAATCCACCGTCCCGGTGAGAGTTGCCTTATGACCGGAGACCGCCACGCGGATGTCCTGATCGGACACAGACCAGTTGCGCTTCAGAGCGCTCTCGATATCTGACTGTTCGATGGCATCTTCGGGGCGAGACTTAATCTTGATGTTGTTGGTAACTCCCGTTACGCCCAACAGGTTGGTCACGGCATCCTTTGCGGCATCGCTCAGGTACTTCCATTCCAACTCGCCGTCGAGCGTGACCCAGCCTTTTTCGACGCGAGCCTTCACCTTGTCGGCAGGAACCTCCCAGTTCCACTTGAATGCATTGACGATCTCGGTAGCAATGTCGCTGTCGTCCTTCTTGGCCCAGCTGCTGGGATACTTGATCTCGATCTTTTCGACCACGGCCTTTACGCCGAGGACTCGCTTTACCGCATCCTCCGCTTCAGACTTCTTGGCGAAGCCGTCAACCGTTCCGGTGAGAGTAACGACGCCGTCTTTGGCGGACACGCCGATTTCAGCGGCGCGCAGAAGCGGCTCCCACTTGAGTTCGGCCAATACGTCCTGTTGCAATTGTGAATCGGTCTTCATGAGTGTTCTCGCTTCTAAGTGGTCGGAGATCAGGCTTGTGTGGCGTCCCCGCTCCACCGTCGATGACGGCTCGCCAACGGACGGCATCGCGCTATCCTGAGCGGTCTCACATCAAGAGATCTGTACGTTCGCCCACCTTGGAGCGCCAAGTACCGAA
>CAYNCY010000391.1:0-4319 GCA_964395195.1 uncultured Steroidobacteraceae bacterium | reverse complement strand
TCTACTTTCGACGCCGTGACGAGTTGGATCGGGACGCGCCAGGTCGGTAGCGGCGGCTCGACGAACAATCTCCAGAACCTAGAGTATCAGTGGGATACGGTCGGGAATCTGGCTGAACGTCAGGATCTCAAGCAAAGCCTCGCTGAGGTATTGTAAGCGTCATCCCAAGGCCGTCTGGCTGTCCGTGGTCTGAGTGCTGAGTATGTGTCCACCTAGGAAGGTGGACACCTATGACAGAGCGTACGCTCGATCTTGTTCCGGGACTGATCCGCGGTCATAAACGGGACGGCCGGTGCGTGTACGACCGGCGAGCCAAGCGCGAGTTGATCCGGCGCTGCTTGCAGCCCGGTGTCTCGGTCGCCGGCTTGGCGCTGGCGCACGGCATCAATGCCAACCTGCTGCGCCGATGGATCGTGTTGGCGACGACGGAGCCCGTTGACGATCCAGTGACCGCGCCGGTGCTGCTACCGGTGACGACACAGCCGGAACGGGCGGCGAGCTCACCCGCCGACGGACATCTCGAGCTCGTGCTGCCGGGCGGTACGATCCGGATCTGCGGCCGAGTCGGAGCGGAGGCGCTGCAGGTCGCGATCGACTGCCTGTCGAGGCGTGCTTGATCGCACTGCCGGGGTCAACGAAGGTGTGGCTGGCAGCGGGCGTGACCGACATGCGCCGCGGGATGCACGGGCTCGCGGCGCTCGTGGAGACGACGCTGTTGAACAACCCGTACTCGGGCCACGTCTTTGTGTTCCGCGGTCGTCGCGGCGACCTGATCAAGGTGCTGTGGGCGGACGGTGACGGGCTGTGCCTGTTCGCGAAGCGGCTTGAGCGCGGCCGGTTCGTGTGGCCGCAGACGACATCGGGCACGGTGCACCTGACGCCGGCGCAGCTGTCGATGCTGCTGGAGGGCATTGACTGGAGAAGGCCGGATCGCACGTGGCAGCCGATGCACGTGGTGTAGCGATCGGCGACGCGCGAGCGTTCAATAAATCCTGCGAGTGTGGGAATACTCTAGTAAAATAGGCACGTGGCGCTCAACTACGCTGCGTTGCCTGACGATCCGGAGGAGCTGAAGCAGCTCCTGCTGCGTCACTCGGCCTGGGTGGAGGCGCTCAAGGAAGAAGTCGTTCGCCTCAGGCGCTGGCGGTTCGGCCGGTCGTCTGAAGTGATCGACACGGGCGTGGCGCCGGAGCTGCCGCTGACGGGTGCCGTGCCACCACCGGAGCCGACACCGACGAGTGCGACGCCGCTCGATCGGCCCGCCGTCCCGAAGCTGATGGCGGTGGATACGCCGACGGGTGCGAAACGGAGCCGCCGCCCGGCGCGATCGCTGCCGCCGGAGCTACCGCGAATCGTTCGTGAGCACGTGCCCACGAGTTGCAACTGCCCGGAGTGCGGCGAGCGGCTGCTGAAGCTCGGCCAGGACACGTCCGAGCAGCTCGACTACGTTCCGGGTTACTTCCAGGTCATCCGGCACGTGCGTCCGAAGCTTGCGTGCGGGACGTGCGCCCGCATCGTGCAGGCGCCGGCGCCGATGCGTCCGATCGAGCGGGGGTTGCCGACGGCGGGGCTGCTGGCGCAGGTGATCGCGGCAAAATACGCCGATCACTGCCCGCTGTATCGGCAGGAGGGGATCTACCGACGCAGCGGGGTGGAGCTGCCGCGGGCGATGCTGGCCTCCTGGGTCGGCGAATCCGCGTCCCTGCTCGATCCGCTGGTTGGCGCGCTCGAGCGCTACGTGCTCGCGACCGAGAAACTGCACGCCGACGACACCCCGGTCCCGGTGCTGTCCCCGGGCAAGGGACGAACACGAACCGGTCGGCTGTGGGTGTACGTCCGGGACGACCGGCCGTCCGCGGGTCCGGACCCGCCGGCGGTCGTCTACCGCTACTCGCCGGACCGGAAAGCCGAGCGACCGCACGCGCACCTGCGCTCGTTCACGGGGATCCTGCAGGCGGACGCATACAGCGGCTTTACGCCCCTCTATGCCGGTGGCCAAATCCTCGAGGCCGCGTGCTGGGCACACGCGCGGAGGAAGTACTACGACGTGTACGTCGTGGATCGCTCGCCGACGGCGGCCGAGGCGCTCGCACGGATCGGGCAGCTGTACGCGATCGAGCGCGAGATCCGCGGTCAGGCGCCGACGGCTCGCGCGGACGCGCGGCGCGTCCGAAGCGCGCCACTGCTGAGTGCGCTGCGCACCTGGCTGCGAGCGGCCCACGCGACACTGTCCGCGAAGTCGCCGCTCGCGGGCGCCATCCAGTACACGCTGAGCCGCTGGGCGGCGTTGACGCGGTACGTGGACGACGGCCGCATCGAGATCGACAACAACGCCGCCGAGCGCGCGATCCGCGCGCTCGTGCTGGGCCGCCGCAACTACCTGTTCGCCGGATCGGATGCAGGCGGCGAGACGGCCGCGCGGCTGTATAGCCTGGTCGGAACGTGCCGGCTGAACGGCGTCGATCCGCACGGCTACCTTCGATACGTGCTCGAGCGAATCGCCGAGCACCCCATCAACCGCATCGATGAGTTGCTGCCATGGCGAGTCGCCGGCCTGCTGCCCCGCGCGCTGTCGCGCGCCGCGTAGCCCAGCTTACCGCCCTGCAGGCGCAGCTCCGGGTCGAGCTGCGCGGCGTGGAACCGCTCGTGTGGCGGCGGCTCCTGGTGCCGGAGAACATCACGCTCGCAAAGCTGCACGGTGCGCTGCTCGGTGCCATGGGCTGGGGCGGCGGCCACTTGCACGAATACGAGATCGCCCACCAGCGGTACGGCATCCCGGACGATGAGTGGCCCGACCCCGAGCCGATGATCGATGAACGTCGCGCCCGGCTGAAGCCGCTGATCGAAACCGGGCTGCGTCGGTTCACCTACATCTACGACCTGGGTGACCACTGGGAACACACGATCACGGTCGAGGACCTGGTGCCGCCGGCGCCTGGCTCACGACCGGTACGATGCACGGCCGGCGAGAATGCGTGTCCACCGGAAGACGTTGGGAGCGCCAGTGGCTACGCCGAGTTCCTGGCGGCAATCGGCGACCCGACGCACGAAGATCACACCAGCATGCTCGCCTGGATCGGCGGCTCGTTCGATCCGGTGGCGTTCAACCTCGAGGACGTCAACGAGCGGCTGGCCGACATAAAGCCATGAGAGTCAACACGGCCTCGGCGTGACGCTTACCAATAGAGTACGGAACCTGCTATCGATCGGGAGCATCCAACATTCTATCGTCACCCGTAGTGACTACAGTTCACGCCTACGGCATCTATCCCATGGCTGTCGATTGGGATGGCGACGGCATGGACGACATAGTCGAACCCGATGCGATAACGGGTGGTCACTTTGGTGTCGTTCACTCCACTGGCACGGGATTGTCCGCTTGGACAAGCACAGGCATCATCTACAACAACTCCGACCTTAACCAGATTGCCGTTGTTGCCGACGTCAACGGCGATGGTCAGTACGACATCGTCTACCCGACAACATCGAGCAGCACACCTACGGTGCTGCCGCATGCTGGCGTCGGAGTGACGCAGGATCTCGCAACGTCCTTTGTTGACGGATTTGGCGTCACGTACAGCCCGACCTACGTCCAGCTAACGAATTCGACGTACTACACGAAGGGTTCCGGCGCAGTCTTTCCGGAACTCGACCTCCAAAGGCCGTTCACGGTGGTGTCAACTCACTCCACTACCGATGGTATCGGCGGAACATATTCGGTCGGAGAGCTTTACAAGACCGCGCGTACTAACGTCCAGCGACGCTCCTTCGACGGCTACGGAACGCGTCGCTCAATCGACAGTCGCAACTCATTTCAGCTGTTCACGAACTACTCGCAGGCTTTTCCCAATACGGGAATGCCGACCGAAACAACGATTCTACAGTCTGATGGAGTCACGCACATCTCCGACATAACGAACACGCTTGCATCCGCAACGCTCGACGCGACGTACAAGCGGTATTTTCCCTACGTTTCACAAAGCGTTGCAAAGGCGTACGAACTGAATGGTTCGTTGAACGGAACGCTTGTAACGCAGAAGACGACTTCCGTGACTTACGGCGGCGCGAATGGATTTGTGTACGGCAACCCGAGTCAGGTCACGACGACGACTGTCGACGAAGACCCGACCTCACCATGGACCGGAAATACGTTCACCGACACGGTCAACATTACCCCCTACGAAGTTGGCGGAACATCGGCGACAGGTTGGTGTATTCACCTGCCCAGTCAGACGTCCGAACAACGCACTCAGCCTGGCGGTGCATCGCTCACCCACACAACATCGTTCACCGTCAATAGCAGCAGCCAATGCGAGATT
>CAYNCY010000390.1:0-4326 GCA_964395195.1 uncultured Steroidobacteraceae bacterium | reverse complement strand
TACTATACTGACGGGGCAGGCACTCACTCGATGGACACGGTCGGGAATCGGGCCAACGGCTGCAGGCGTCAGGGGAGCATCGATGCCGGATTCGAAGGTCACGATTGAGCGGGCGTATGCGGCATTCAATCGCCGAGATACGGATGCCGCGCTCGCGCTGATGACGACGGACGTGAGCTGGCCGCGCGCTTCCGAGAGCGGCACCGTCGTCGGGCACGACGAGATCCGCGCCTACTGGAGCCGGCAGTGGCAGGAGTTCGATCCGTGCGTTGAGCCGCTCGAGATGACCGACGGCGGCAACGGACAGGTACGCGTCCGGGTCCACCAGCTCGTCAAGAACCTCGAGGGACGCATCCTGGCGGATGGCGAGGTCACGCACGTGTTCACGCTCCGCGCCGGGCTGATCGCGGCAATGAACCTCGGGGACGAGACCGAGTTACGCTCGGGACCGAGTGCAGCGTTCCTCCCCCAAAATTAGGGCGCGGCATGCCGACCGCGATCAGAACCGCAGTGTCGAACGGGGACAACGAGCCGCGCCTGCGTTTCGATCGGGTCGCGGTCGGGTTGGTCACGCGACTTCAGTGGGCGCTCGCGAGGTCGGTCCCGCAAGGCGAGGTGGTGATCGTGACCGTCACGGCACCGATTCGTCAGGACTCGAAAACTGGCCGGATCATCGAAGCCAAGATCCGTGACCTGCTGGCATCCCGCCGCTCCAGGATCAAATTGACCGTCCGCGGAAACAGGGTCCAGGTACGCGTCCTTAAAGGCGGCAGGGGCCGCACCCCGAGACTCATCGGGTTCGTCCACAATCCCGCGCCGAGCCCGGAGCTTCTCTTCGAGGTCACGAAGCGCGTGCTGGCAGCGTTGCAGGCGACGAAGCGCTCACCGCCGCGCGACCGTTGGCGTGGCCTACGGCGCGGCGACGCCGCGCCCGTCGAAACCATCGTCCACGTCTGCCGGGCGCTTCGTGCGCAGGCGCTCGGCACGCGACTTCTCGCGGCCGAACGCCGGCGGAAGTGAGCTTGGTGCGCCGCCGCGGCAGGGTCGCGAACCGCACGCCGAGAGTTGAATAGCGTCCGTTACCCGATCGCACCGTAGCCGCTCTTACTGGGTGCGCGGCACTTGCGTCGCCGCTGCGAGAGCCGTCCCAAGGACGACCGCGCATGGCAATTCGTTTCCAGACACTCCGACCCGTGAACGATAGTGCGCCCTTCCACTACGCTGCGGCGCGCGTGACGTTAAATTGGACGTGGTTCTAGCTTCGTCGCCGCGGCCGGAGAAGTCGCTCGAAGGAGGACCAGGGGCGCCGGGATCGGCGTCGCTTCGCGCTGCGTCAGGGGTACGGCGTCGCCAGTACCTCGTTGCTCCTTACAATCTCCGCGCCCGACATGTCACGCTCGAGCGTCGCGAGGTTGTCGGCAATGGTCGCGGACAAATCGCGATCGCCGATTCGCAGCGCACGCTTCAGCCACACGCGCGCCTGGACCAGATCCGGTTTGCGGGTCATCGGATTGGCGTAGAGAGTCCCGAGGTTGTTGGCCGCCTCGACCACGCCCTGACGGGCGGCTTTCTCGTACCACTCGGCCGCGGCCGTCTCGTCGGGCGCGACGCCGGACCCGCTCTGTAAGGCAAACCCGAGATTGATCTGGCCGGCCGCCGAGCCATGGTCGGCCGCGAGCCTCCACCAGCGGACCGCCTCAACCGGATCCTTCCGTACGAAAAGGCCTCTTGAGTAGAGCACGCCCAGATTGTTGTCCGCCCGGCCGCGGATGAAGTCCGACGTCACCGGCCAATGGAGCGCGCCAATCCAGGCACCCGCAAGCACGGCGACGAACGCCAGCCACTTCCACATGAATGCACTCCCTTGCCAGACACGGGTGTCGCGTGCAAGCGCTCCGTGATTTTGCCGCTTATTCTAGCGCTGCGGCGCCGCTAGTAAATGTCACCACGCGGACACGCGTCCAGCGCAAGCCGGATCGCACGCCCGGAGTCGTTTCCGGCAGTCACGACCTCAGTCTGCTTTGGACGGCGCCGGCCGTCGTCGCACCGGCCGTCCCGGCGATTTTCCCGAGCCATCGCGGTATCTCAGCGCCTCGACGAAGAGCTCGAATGCGGGAGTCATCTGCCGCCGGCTCGGGTAGTAAAGGTGGTAACCCGAGAACGGCGCACACCAGTCGGCGAGGACGTGGACGAGTGCGCCCGACGCCACGTCCGGCTGGATCAGTTCTTCCGGCAGGAACGCGACGCCAAATCCCGCACGGACCGCGTGCAGGCACAGGGGGAGGCTGTTGAACGCGAGCTGGCCATCGACGCGGACGCGAAGTTCACGCGCGCCTTTCTCGAACTCCCAGGCGTAGTAGGTACCGGCGGTTGGAAGCCACAGGTTGATGCACTGGTGGCCCGCCAGGTCCTGCGGCACCAGGGGCGGTTTGTGCGTCGCGAAGTAGGCGGGAGAGCCGACGGCGGCCATGCGCCGGTCGGGCCCGATCCGGACGGCGATCATGTCCCTCGCAACCTGCTCGCCGAGCCGAATGCCCGCGTCGAAGCGTCCCGCCACAACGTCCGTGAGCCCGTAGTCGCACGTAACCTCGACCTTGATGTCCGGGTATTGCGGCAGCAGGCGCTCGACGGCCGGCATCAGCACGGTGATCGCGGAGTGCTCGGCGGCCGTGATGCGAATGGTACCCGCGGGTCTTTCCCGAAGCTGGGTCAGCGCCTCGAGCTCCGCATTCACGTGCTCAAGCGCCGGCCCGAGCGTCCGGAGCAGCCGCTCTCCCGCATCGGTCGGCGCGACACTGCGCGTCGTGCGGGCAAGAAGCCGGAGGTTGAGCTGCGTCTCGATGCGACGAATCGCATGGCTCAGCGATGACTGGGTCATGGCGAGCTTGCGCGCCGCACGCGTAAAGCTCCGTTCCCGCGCCACCTCGGCAAAGGCCGCGAGATCGGCCAGCTGTTCGCGTTTCATTCATGCACCCGGCACATAGGTCCTATCGCATTCTATCGTCTAGTCGGCATAAGTGGGGCGGCGTACCTTAATGCCCATCGAAGGGGATTCGCCCCACGGAGCTGGAGTAAACACGATGCAGAAGCGTCAACTGGGCCGCAGCGGTCTTGAGGTTTCGGCCCTCGGATTCGGGTGCATGGGCTTGAGCTCCGGCTACGGCCCGGCACAGGAGCGCTCGACAGCGATCCACGTGATCCGGACGGCGTTCGAGTGCGGTGTGACGTTTTTCGACACCGCCGAGGCCTACGGACCCTTTGCCAACGAGGACCTCGTCGGCGAGGCGCTTGAGCCATTCCGCGAGGATGTCGTGATCGCGACCAAGTTCGGGTTCAAGGAGGGCGCCGTCGCTGCCGGTCTCGACAGTCGTCCGGAGCGGATCCGCGCCGTCGCCGACGCCGCACTCAAGCGCCTGCGCACCGACCGCATCGATCTCTTCTACCAGCACCGCGTCGATCCCGCCGTTCCGATGGAAGAGGTCGCCGGCGCGGTTCGCGACCTCATTCGCGCAGGCAAGGTCCGGCACTTCGGGCTCTCGGAAGCCGGTGCCGACTCGATTCGCCGCGCGCACGCGGTCCAGCCCGTCGCGGCGCTTCAAAGCGAATACTCGCTCTGGTGGCGCGAGCCCGAGGCCGAGATCCTGCCGCTCTGCGAGGCGCTCGGAATTGGTTTCGTACCGTTCAGTCCGCTTGGCAAGGGGTTCCTGACCGGAAAGATCGACGCCGGCACGACGTTCTCGGGCGACGATTTCCGGAACATCGTGCCCCGGTTCTCGGCCGAGAATCGCCTCGCGAACCAGTCGCTTGTCGCGAAACTGTCGGAGATCGCGGCGAGCCGCAACGTCACCCCGGCGCAGGTGGCGCTCGGCTGGCTCCTGGCCCGCGAGCCCTGGATCGTTCCCATCCCGGGTACGACCAAGGTCGAACGTCTCCGCGAAAACGTCGGTGCTGAGGCGCTGCACCTCACGGCCGCGGATCTCAAGTCGATCCACGCAGTGCTTGGGGCGATCCCAGTGCAGGGCGATCGATACCCACCGCAGTACGCCGCGCGCGTCGGGCGCTAAGCGCCGGCGCCACTCTATATAAGGGAATGTCATGGAACTCAAACGCAACGGAACGCAGCCTGCCGCCGCTGGACCCGCGGAGTGGTTTACGGGACGGGTCCGTATCGACCCGCTGTTCCAGTCCGTGGCCCCGGCGCGCGCAAGTGCCGCGAGCGTTACCTTCGAGCCCGGCGCGCGAACCCACTGGCACACGCATCCACTGGGGCAGAAGCTCGTCGTGCTGAGTGGGTGCGGTTACGTACAGAGCTGGGGCGGCGCTCTG
>CAYNCY010000389.1:3990-4329 GCA_964395195.1 uncultured Steroidobacteraceae bacterium | reverse complement strand
GTAGAGATCGCCCGCCGCCTGCCCGGCGCTCGCCGCGAGCGTCGCGACGCCCGCCTCCGAGAGTGGCGCCAGCACGATGCGCCGCGTGCTCGCGCGCGGCAGGTCGCCGATTGCGAACCGCAGGGGATGGCGCGGTCCCGCCTCGTCGTCGCGGTAGGTGACGACGAGCAGCGTCGGCGTCCGCGCGATGCGTCGCCCGATGAACTTGAGGAGGTCAAACGTCGCCTCGTCGGCCCAGTGCATGTCCTCGAGGATCACGAGCGACGGCTCGCGCTCGAACTCATCGAGCGCGGCCGTGAAGATCTGGTCGCGCGTTGCCTTTGATTCGACGGCGGCAAG
>CAYNCY010000389.1:0-3980 GCA_964395195.1 uncultured Steroidobacteraceae bacterium | reverse complement strand
AGCGCCCCGCCCGTCGCGCGCGCGACGTCGTAGAGCGGCGCGAGCGGCCGCGGCGTGAAGAGCGCATCGCACGCGCCCCACAGCACGCGCGCACCCTTCTGCCGCCGCGCGAACTCCTGCACGAGCACGGTCTTGCCGACGCCGGCCTCACCCGCGACGAGCGCAACGGCGCCGCCCGAGATCGGCACTGCGGCGAGCCACTCATCGAGTTCGGCCAGGAATTTCTCGCGCTCGAGCAGAAGCATCCGGGACCCGCGCGAAGTCGATCAAAAAGGGGCCTCGTTGTAACCGATCTCGCGCGGCGGCGCAAAGCCGCGTTCGGCGCGCGCGCGCACGCGTCGACGCGACATTCAAATATAGGTAACGGCAGCCGGTAAATTGGGTAGCCGCACCGATGGCTCGCGCGAGGGTTGGCGCCACGCTCTGCACCGTCCGACTTGCCTCGCACAGCACGAGCCTGCCGACACACACCCTACGTTCAAGCTCAGGAGTCCCACATGAATCGTCCGCCCCGCCATCCCCGTTCGCTGCTCATCGTCCCGCTTGCAATCACGCTGATCGCCGGCGCTTCCGCGGCGCTCGCGTCCTCGAGCCCGAGCTACTCGTCCGCCAGCCACAGTGCCTCGCCGCTCGTCGAGAAAGTGCGTGGCGCGACGATGCGCTACAAGGACATCTACGTCGCCAAGGCCGAGGGTTTCGTGCAGGCGACACCCTGCGTCAGCGGACCGAATACCGGCGCGATGGGCGTGCACTTCGTGCTGCCGTCCCGCATCGGTGGCCTGCAGCCCGTCGCCGAGCAGCCGCAGGCGCTCATCTACGAGCCGACCAGCAACGGTGGCGGACGCCTCGTCGGCGTCGAGTTCATCGTGATTGCGGGGCCCTGGGACACCGCGCACCCGGGCTCGCCGCCCGCGCTCGACGGCCAGCTCCTCAACCTGGTCGGCTTCCCGAACCGCTACGGGCTGCCCGCGTTCTATGAGCTGCACGTCTGGGCGTGGGAGCAGAACCCGGTCGGCACCTTCGCCGACTGGAACACGGCCGTGACGTGCGAGCGCCAGGCGGCCGACTGACACGCCCGGTTGGCCGCAAGCGAGGGTGGCCGCTTGCGGCCACCACCGCCACCGGCGCCGTTCCGAGGGCGTCCTTGAGCCCGTCGCCTCGTCGTTTATACTCGCGCGCGGCGCCGGGTTAGCTCAGCGGTAGAGCAGGGCTTTTGTAAAGCCAAGGTCGGGAGTTCAATCCTCTCACCCGGCACCAGTCCCGAAGGCCGCCTCGCGCGCGGTCATTCCTTCGCTCCCACGGCGGGCCGTCGCGCTCGCCCGCACCCGGGCGCACCGCTCCCTCGAACGTCGCGCGCTACTTCCGCGGTGCGGGCTTCGGTGCGGCAGTCGCCGGGGTCGTGGCCGGTGTCGCGGGCGGCGCGCTCGGAGCGGCCGGCGGCGATTGAGATTCGCCCGGGGCCACCGATGCGACCGGCGGTGCGGCCGGCGGTGTCGTCGCGGGCGCGACCGATGGCGGAGGACCCGGCGGTATTGCCGTCGGCGTCGACGCAGGAGCCGGCGTCAGGGCGCACGCCGACGCTCGCAGCGACCCTGCCTCCCCGCCCGCCTTGGCGATGGCGTTGACATCGGGCATCGACTCGCCGGCCGCCGTCTGGACGTCGAGCCACCACGTCGTCACCGTGTGCGGCTGCTCGATCACGGTGGGCGTGACGGCGTAGCGGCGCAGGTCCGTGACCCGGTGATCGGCGCGTTCGCGGTCGCTGTAGATGCCGAGCGAGACGATCGCATTCGTCGCGCCGGCTTCGGGCGGCATGATCACGAGATCCTGTACGCCGGCCGCGCGCAGCCTGAGCCCGGTCTTGGTCGCATCCTGCATCGTTTTCGTGATGATCGCGACCCAGTATGAGGAGGCTCCCGGCGCATCGGCCGAGTGCAGCCGCGAGCCGTGGTGCCCGCTCAGGAGCCACGCGGCCGCGCGCTGCGCCGCGGCCTGCGCGACGAAGGGCCCGACCGTCGAACAGGCGGGCGGCGTCGGGCCGCCCGCGCCGACGAGCACGAGCCGCGGCACCGGCGCGCCCGCTTCCGCGCTTGCCGCGAGCTCGCCCGTATCGGAGGCAAGCCGCGTGTACCCGAAGTACGCGAGGTTGAGGAGCAGGAGCGCGAGCAGGGCCGCCCTCACGCCGTGCCCTCGTTGAGGCAAAGCGCGAGCCCGCGGAGCACGAGGTCGGGCACCTGCTCGACGCTGCGCGTCATGAGCGCGGCGATCTGCGGCGCGGCGCCGCCGGTCAGGAAGACCCGCGGCGAAGTGCCGGTCTTTGCCTCGAGGTCGAGGACGCTCCGATCCGCGAACGCCGCGAGCGCGAGCCAGGCGCCCTGCTGCACGCCACCGGCGGTGTTGACGCCGAAGGCGCCCTCGATCGCGGGGGGGTCGAGCATCGCGGCCGCGGCGACGCCGCTCGTCTGCGCGTGCAGCGACTCGCGCATCAGCCGCGCGCCCGGCACGATGCAGCCGCCGCGGTGTGCGCCGCTCGCGTCGATGAGATCGATGGTGAATGCGGTGGCGGCGTTCAGGCACACGAGCGGTGCGCGTGCCTCGTGCCAGGCGGCGATCATGCCGAGCCAGCGATCGATGCCAAGTGCCGCGGGCCGTGCGTAGGCATTGGTGACGCCAAGCGCCGTGCGCCCGACGACCGGGAACGTCGGGTCGACCTGCCACGTCGCGCGCGTCCACTCGCGGAGCCGCCCCGCGAATGCCGCGCCCGCGACGTTCGCGACCACGACCTGTTTCGGCGCCGTGCCGATCGAGGCGAGCGCGTCCTGCCACTCGCCGGGGTCGACGCCGTGGTGGACGACCGAGCGCGCGGGGCCGACCTGGGCGCCCTCGAGGTAGGCCCACTTGAGCCAGGTGTTGCCGGCATCGATCAGCAGCGTCAAGCGACCGCCCGCAGTGTCACGTCGCCCGCGGTCAGCCGCTCGAGCCGGCCGTTGCGCTCGAGCCTGAGCGCGCCGTCCGCATCGATGCCGCGCGCGAGGCCCTCGCGCTCCGCGGCGTGATCGCGCACGCGCACCGCGCGGTCGCGAAGCGCATCCGCGCGGTTCCACTCCGCCTGGAACGGTGCGAAGCCCTCTGCCTCGAACTCAAGCGCCGTCGCCACGAGCGCATCGAGCAGCGTCGCCGCGAGCGCCGTGCGTTTGGGCGGCGCACCGCCGTCCGCAAGGTCTGCGGGCTCAAGCCCGCCGCTCGCCACGATCGCCGCGCGCGTCGCGGCGGGCAGGCGGACGTTGAGTCCCAGACCGATGACCAGGAAGACCGTGCCGTCGGGCTCCGTCCGGACTTCCGAGAGGATCCCGCCGAGCTTGCCGCCTTCTTTCAGGATGTCGTTCGGCCACTTGAGCGCAAGGCCGCCGACGCCGTGCACCGTGAGCGCTCGCAGCGCCGCGACGCCGGCCGCGAGCCCGATCGCGGCGAGCGCGGGCGGCGCCTCGCGAAACGTCCAGCCGAAGGAGATGCAGAGTCCGCTCGCGGGCGGCGCGTTCCAGAGCCGTCCTCGGCGACCGCGCCCCGCGCTCTGGTACTCCGCGAGGCACGCGCGCCACCGGCCGGGCGCCAGTCCGCGCGCGCCCAGAAGCTCGGCATTCGTGGAATCCACCTCATCGAGAAGCGCGATTCCATCGAGCCGCGAGCGGTGCTCGTTCGCGAGCAGCCCCTCGAGCCTGGCAGCGTCGATGAGGTCGATGGGGGCGCTGAGCGCGAGCGCATCGCCCGGCCGGGACTCGATCTCGAGCCCCCAGCTTTCGAGCGAGGCAAGCGCCGCATCGAGCGCGGCAGGAGAGAGTTCCGCCTCGCGCGCGAGCGCAGCGCGGCCGTGGGAGGCGCCGTCGGCGAGGCGACGCAGGAGTTCGTGGCGGACGATCATCAGGACGTCGCCGACCGGCCGCGCAGGAGCCACAGGCGATTGGCGCGGTTCTCGGTCCCGG
>CAYNCY010000388.1:0-4331 GCA_964395195.1 uncultured Steroidobacteraceae bacterium | reverse complement strand
GCGAGCGCCCAGGCGCTCGCCGGTCCGGCAACGTTCTGGATGTACGCGGCGGGCGCCACCACCAGCACCGTGAGCGGCCCGCGGCACACGAGCCAGCCGGCGGTGAGTCGTACGAGCGCCATCACCCACGGCATCAGGCGCAGGCGCCAGTGAACCGACGAGTGCGGGCTCACGGTGCCCCCATCCGGAAGTCGTTCTGGCGCCAGGCCTCGAAGATCACGAGCGCGACGGAATTGGAGAGGTTGACGCTGCGGTTACCGGGCCGCATCGGGATGCTGACCCGCGCCTCGGGGCCGAGCGTTGCGAGGAGCGGTGCGGGGAGGCCCGTCGTTTCGCGGCCGAACAGGAACGCATCCCCCGGCTGGTAGCGCACGTCGCTGTAGCGGCGCTCGGTCCCCGTCTCGACCGCGAAGAGGCGGCGCGGCGCGAGGGCCCTCAGGCACGCCGCGATGTCCGGGTAATCGCGAACCCGCGCCATCTCGTGGTAGTCGAGGCCGGCGCGCCGGACCTGGGCATCGTCGATCGAGAAGCCGAGCGGATGCACGAGGTGGAGCTCGCAGCCGGTGTTGGCCGCGAGCCGGATCACGTTGCCGGTATTCGGCGGAATCTCGGGCTCGTGCAGGATGATGTGGAACATGCGGCCGGGATGCGGGAGCGGTTGGCTATAATCACCCGATGGCCGCCGTACGAGAAGCCCTGCCCGCCGCGCTCGCGCTCGATTTCTGCGGGCTCAAGTTCGCGTCCCCGATCGTGCTCCTGTCGGGGTGCGTGGGCTTCGGCGAGGAGTACACGCGGGTCGCTGGGTTCTCGAACTGCGACGTCGGCGCGGTCGTTCTCAAGGGCACGACCGGCAAGCCACGGCTCGGCAACCCGCCGCACCGGGTCTACGAGACCGCGATGGGCATGCTGAACGCGATCGGCTTGCAGAACCCGGGCGCGCCCCACGTCGTCGACGGCATCCTGCCGACGCTCCTCTTCGATGAGACGCGCTTCATCGCCAACGTCTCCGGTTCGACGATAGACGAGTACGTTGAGGTCGTCAGGCGCTTCGACGACTCGCCGATCGATGCGATGGAGATCAACATTTCCTGCCCGAACGTCAAGGAAGGCGGCGTGCAGTTCGGCAACTATCCGGACATGAGCGCGCGCGTGGTCGCGGCGTGCCGGGCAGCGACCCGCAAGCCGCTGATCACCAAGCTCTCGCCCAACCAGACCGACATCCGCGAGAACGCGCGGCTGTGCATCGAGGCCGGCACCGACGGGCTCGCCGTCATCAACACCGTGATGGGCATGGCGATCGACTCGGCCTCGCGCCGCCCGGTGATCGGCAACGTGCAGGGTGGCCTGTCCGGCCCCGCGATCAAGCCGATCGCGCTCCTCAAGGTCCACCAGGTCTACGACGTCGCGAAGCAGCACAAGGTGCCGATCATCGGCCAGGGCGGCATCACGACGGCGACGGATGCGCTCGAGTTCCTGATCGCGGGAGCGAGCGCCATCGGCATCGGCACGGCGCTGTTCTACGAGCCGCTCGTCTGCCGCGCGATAAATGCCGGCATCGCCGACTATCTTGAGAAGAACGGCATGAGCTCGGTGACCGAACTCACCGGCTCCCTCGACACGAGCCGACCCGCGCTAGCCCACTGAGCCGAGCGGCGCGCCGGTCGCGGCGCCGTGCGCCACGTGCACCGCGGGCGTCAGGCTCGCGAACTCGATCCCCCGCGCCTCGAACTCCCGGGCGAGCGTCAGGTTCACCGCCTGCTGCGCGTCGAGGAACGTCGGGTAGTCCGCGCTCGTGACGGTGTACGCCACCTCGTAGTCTACCGAGGTGTTCGAAAAGCCGAAGAGATGCGCGCGCTCGAAGCGTGCGTGCTTCTCGGACATGACCGCGGCCTTCACGAGCGCGGGGATGGCCTCGAGGTCCTTGGCCGACGTGCCGTGGGCGATGCCGAAGCGGTACACGGTGCGGCGCGCCTCGAGGCGGCCGAAGTTGCGGATCCGCGCTTTCACGAGTTCGGCGTTCGCGAGCACGATCTGCTCGCCGGTGACGCTGCGCAGGCGGGTGCTGCGGATTCCGATCGCCTCGACGGTGCCCGCGTAGCCCGTGTCGAGAGTCAGCGCATCGCCGACCCCGAAGGGCTTGTCGAGCGCGATCGAGAGCGAGGCGAGGAGGTCGCCGAGCACGTTCTGCACGGCGAGCGCGACCGCGATGCCGCCGATGCCAAGTCCGGTCAGGAGCGCCTTCACCTGGAAGCCGAGGTTGTCGAGCGCGAGGAGCACCACGAGCGACCAGATCGCGACGCCGGCGACGAAGCGGACGATCGTTATCATGGTCTCGGAGTTGCGGTCGTCCGAGCGCGAGTAGTGCTCAGCGAGCGAGAAGCGCACCGCGGTGGTGAGCCAGACGCCCACCTGGAATGAGATCGCGACGATGATGATCACCGTCGTCGCGCGCTCGGCGCGGGTGCCGAGGTCGAGGTACTTGGAACCGAGCAGCAGCGACACCGCGAAGAGCGGCAGCGTCTTCGTGACGCCGAGCAGCGATAGCAGCAGCCGTACGCCGCGGGGCAACGACAGTCCCGCAAGGCCGCGGGCGCGCAGGCCGAGCTGGCGCCGGAGGAACACGAGGCCGAAGAAACTCGTCAGACCGAGTCCCAGGGCCGCCATCCAGTCGCGGATGGAGTTGCCGAGGAAGTTGTCGTCGAGCGCGAGGCCGACGAGGTGCAGGAGACTGTCCATGGCGCGGGATTATAGGGGCGCCGCGCCCGTCCCGCTGTCAGGCCGCGTCCGGCTCGTCGGTGGCTTCCGCGCCGTCCATGCCGAGCTCGCGCATCTTGCGCGTCAGGGTGTTGCGGCCCCAGCCGAGGACCTTGGCGGCATCCTGGCGCCGACCCTCGGAGCGCGCGAGCGCGACCCGGATCAGCGTGCGCTCGAACTCCGGCATCGCGGCGTCGAGGAGCGGCGCGCCGCCCGATTCGGCGCGGTGCCGCGCCCAGGTCTCGAGCGAGCGCACCCAGTCCTCGCCGCCCGCGCCGCCGCGGGCGGCGCCCCCGAGTTCGGCCGGCACGTCCTCCGGACGAATCTCGCGGCCGGGCGCCGCGACCGTGAGTCGCCGGCAGATGTTGACGAGCTGGCGGACGTTGCCCGGCCAGTCGCTGTCGATGAGGAACCGCTCGGCGGCCGGCGTCAGCACCTTTGTCTCGGCACCCAGCTCGCGGGCGGCGACGGCGAGGTAGTGGCGCAAGAGATCCGGCACGTCCTCGCGACGCGCCCTGAGTGGCGGCAGCGCGATGCGGATGACGTTGAGGCGGTGCAGGAGGTCGTCGCGGAAGTGGCCCTCGAGCGCGCGCGCCTCGAGGTCCTGGTGGGTCGCCGCGATCACGCGGACGTTGACCCGGATCGGGGTGCTGCCGCCGACGCGGTAGTACTCGGACTCGGCGAGCACCCGCAGGAGCCGCGTCTGCAGCGCCTTCGACATGTCGCCGATCTCATCGAGGAAGAGCGTCCCGCCGTCGGCCTGCTCGAAGCGCCCGCGCCTCAGCGCATCGGCGCCGGTGAATGCGCCCTTCTCGTGGCCGAAGAGCTCGGACTCGAGGAGCTCCGGCGTGAACGCGGACGTGTTGAGCGCGATGAACGGCTTCGCGGCTCGCGGGCTGTGGCGGTGCAGGGCGTGCGCGACCAGCTCCTTGCCGGTGCCGGACTCGCCCGTGATCAGCACCGTCATGCTCGAGCGCGACAGGCGGCCGATGGCGCGGAACACCTCCTGCATCGCCGGCGCCTGGCCGAGGAGCTCGGGGATCCGCCCCGCCTCGAGCGCGGCCTCGATCGCGGGCGCGGTCTGCTGCGCGGCGCGGCGCACGAGCGCGACCGCCTCGTCGATGTCGAAGGGCTTCGGCAGGTACTCGAATGCACCGCCCTGGTAGGCCGCGACCGCGGCGTCGAGGTCGGTGTGCGCGGTCATCACGATCACGGGTACCGACGGGTGGCTCGCCTGAACGTCGTCGAGGAGCTTGAGGCCACTCTGTCCGGGCATGCGGATGTCGGTGATCAGGACGTCGGGCTGCTCGAGAGCGAGCGCCTCGAGGACACCTTGCGCCTGCTCGAAGGCGCGCGGCGCCATCCCGCTCGCCTTGAGCGCGCGCTCGAGCACCCAGCGGATCGAGGCATCGTCGTCGACGAGCCAGACTTTGAGCGCTTCAGCCATCGGAGTCTTCCTCGAACGGAATTTGCAGCGTAAATACGGTCCGTCCCGGACGGCTCTCGAACTCGATCAGGCCGCCGTGCCGCGTCACGAGCTCCTGCGCGACGGCAAGGCCGAGGCCGTTGCCGCCGGG
>CAYNCY010000387.1:2352-4332 GCA_964395195.1 uncultured Steroidobacteraceae bacterium | reverse complement strand
GCTCGCGCAGCGCGAGGAGGCCGCCCTGGCCGGAGCGGTTGTCGCCCGGTTCATCGCCGCCCGTGTGCGCGCTGCCATCGAGCGACCAGTTGCCGTAGACCGTGGTTTCCCACTGCGCCTTCACGATCGCGCCTTTTTCGACGACGCTGCTGGTGGCGCCCCCCTCGTTCGAGTGGAGCGAACTCACGACGCCGTCGAGTTCGATCGAGCGGGCGAGACCCGTGCTCGGATCGCCGACGCCACCCTCACCAATCGTGACGTCGGGCTTGAGCGTGCCACCGTCGATGAAGCGATCCTGGTAGGGCGGCGCCGGCGGATCGACCGGCGCATCGGCTTGCGCACGCAGCCGCGCCTGCGCGCCGGCCGGACTCGCACAGGCGAGTGCGGCCAGCCCGCAGACGCTCGCGGCGAGCCAGAGCGCGGGGCGCGTGCGCGGGTTCATTCAAACGTCTGGTCGAGCTCGGTCTTCTGGTCCGCCCACTCGAGCGTGCCCTTGACCCGAACGGGGAAGGCGAGCGTCGGGTGTTCGTCGTTGCCGTTTGAGGGCGTCAGGAACACCTCGCGCTGCTCACCCGGAAGAATCGGGAAGTCAGACGGTGCGAAGTCGTAGTTGACGCCGTTCGCGTCCTTGCCGGTCAGGAACCCGGCAACGCGCCCGTGGGCATTGCCGGAGTTGTGGATGATCATCGTCGGCAGCTTCTGGCCGTTCACGGTCTCGACCTTGGGACCGAAGACCTCGAGTGCCGGTGCGCCGTTGCCGATGACGACGTACACGATCACGCCGATGCGGCCCGTGACCGGCACGTCGAGCCCCTTGCTGTGCGCGTAGGAGGGTTCCGCACCCTCGACCATCACGGCGAAGCGGCACTCACCCGGCGTCGCGTCCGCGGGGACCGCGACCTCGAAGCGGTAGCGGACGCTTCCGGCGCCCGGCACCGTGACCTCGGGCCGCTCGATCGAGACCCACGGGCGGCAGCTGCCGTCGGCGAGCGCGTCGCTGAAGTTGACGGTGAAGTCGGGCGCGAAGGTCCAGTCGGCGGTGTGCACGGTGTACTTCGCCGGCTGCGTCGAGCGGTTGCTGATCTCGAGCACGCCCCGGAGCGTCTTGCCGGGCGCGCTCTTGAGTTCGAAGCGCGGCGGGGAGACGAGCGCCGCGAAGCCCTGCCCCTCGGCGGCGAAGGAGAGCCCAAGAAGGTTCAGGGCGATGAGCAGGGTCAGGGCGCGGCGCATGATCAGTCCTCATCCATCTCGAAATGAAAAGTCACCGGGAAGGGTCGGCGGACGACGCTGCCGTCGACGCTGAACTCGAAGGTCATGACGTCCTCGAGGAAAGGCGTCGTGATGGGGCCCGAGTAGACGAGCACGCGGTTGCCCGAGGTCACTTCGCCCGCGGCAAAGCGGCCCTGCGTGCTCCAGCGCGCGGTCAAGGGGCCGGGCGCCTGGGCGGGGAGCGAGAGGTAGATGCGCGCGTGCTTCCTGAGCCACGGCGTCACGTTCAGGTGCGCGCGCAGCGTCATGGTGCCGGTCATCCGGTTGTCGCGGCCGTGGCGCGGCGGGGCGACCGACTTGAAGCGCAGGGTTACCTCGGGCGCGAGCGCCTGCGAACCCGCGTCATCGATGATCGTGGTACGGGCGTCGGCGGCGGGGGTCCAGATTATGGCGAGTGCGAGCGCCAAAAAAAAACGCGACCCGAGCGCGGCAGTGAGACGGAGGTTCATGGGCTTGAGAGCGTGTAGAGCACGCGCCCCGTGAAGGTGCCCGACGCGGGCACTGTGTTGTTGAGGTACGTGAAACTCCAGCAGCTTTCGTTCCAGGTGTTGTTCGCCATCGAGCCCACCGTCTGCACGCCGCCGCTGACGAACGTGCCGCCCGGGAACACCTCGGTGCCGGTGTCGCCGTTGCCGCTCGAGGTCCACTGGATCTTGGAGAAGGGGATCGTCGCGCCCGCGGCGTTGGTGAGGCTCGCCGGAACGGTCGCCG
>CAYNCY010000387.1:0-2342 GCA_964395195.1 uncultured Steroidobacteraceae bacterium | reverse complement strand
CACGCGTGCAGCCGCGGTCGTCGCGCCGGTCGTCCGGTAGAAGCCGCCGACGTAGACCTGGGAGGGCACGCTGCAGAACGTGTAGTTGTCCCAGTAGCTCACGGTCGCGGTGCTGTTGGTCGTCATCGCCTGCGCGGTGCCGTTGCCGACCGCGGTCGAAGCGACCGTCGCCGTCACCGTGTTGATCGTCGTGTTGTTGCCGGGCGTACCGCCGTTCAGGTACGTGTTCGTGAAACTGCCGACGCCGACCTGCAGGTACACGGTCTGCGGCGCGGCGGGAGTCAGCGTCGCCGTGTAGGCCCCGGCGCCGCCGGAAAAGGTGGCGAGAAGGGCGGCGCCGAGGAGGACCCGGTGCCGCCGCCGACGCGCCGCGCGCATGACGAAGCCGGCCGGGAAGATCCCCGGTCGGCCCAGTGTCACGTGTGCGACATCCCGCATGTCAGCTTCCCGTCGAGTGCCGATCAGGGCATCGTCGCCGTGTAGGTCACGCGGCCGTTGTTGGTGTTGACACCACCGTACGTGCCGGTCGGGACGAAGGCGCTGTTCGCGTACGCGAAGGTCCACTTCGCGTCCTGCACGATCACCTTGGTCGCAGGCGCGGTCAGGAGCACGTTGGCGCTGGTCGCGTTCGTGAGCGTCGGGGCCGGCAGGGCCGTACCCGAGGTCAGCGTCGTCGCCGTGGTCGTGATCTGCGAGAAGGGAATCGTGTCGCCGGCGCCGTCGCTGAGCGCGCCGGTCGCGGTGGCGTTCAGGGTCACGTTGCCGCTGTTGCTGACGACGGCGGCCGTCTCGACGCCCGCGGTCAGGTCACCGCCAACGCCCGCAATGCCCGTGCCGCTGCCGAGCTGCGCCGCGGTCGGGGAGAAGGTGATCAGGTCGATCGCCGAGTTGGAGGCGAGCGCACCGGTCGTGTAGGTGGAGCCCGAGCCGACGCGCAGGTACAGGATCTTGGGGATCACGACCTGGAAGTCGACGTGAGCAGTCGCGCCCGGCGTAGCGGTTGCCGTGCCCGTCTGTACATTAGATTCGGCGGATGCCACGAACGGCAGCGCCAGAGTTGCTGCGCCTGCAAGGGCGGTCAGCAGTAGCTTGGTCTTCATAAATGATCTGCTTCCTGTGCTGATAGAGGGATGCTTGGAGCGCGCGGGCCCTTACGCCCAACGCAACCCCACGCAGGTGGCGACCTCGTGCAGCCCCTTGCGCGGGATGGATATTTGAGGAATAAGTCCGATGCGGCTTTGACCAAAGTCGCAATTCGCCTTAGGGGAATTCAAGTTGGGCCGTTTGCGGCCGATCCCTAGGAAGGATCTGTGCGCCAGTTCGCACATCGGTCGCGCTTCCCCGTGGCCGCGTTACCCTCATTTCGATGGCGCGCAAAATCCGTCAGCCAGCGCAGGGCGCGGGCGTCCGCATCGTTCGGGGGCAGGACTCGGGGGGAGTGAGTCAGCGACGCCGGCGGCGTGCGCGTGGGCGAGGTTCCGGTCTAGGGCATCGCGACGGTGCAGAGCACCGGACGCGTATCGATCACCGGCACGGCGTTCACGGCGTGCGGCAGCACACGGGGCGCCGCGAGCTGGCAGGCGGTTGTCTCGAGAATCACGCGGCCACGCACCGCGCGGAGCACGAACCTGCGCTCGCTGTCGGGCGAGGACGCGCGCAACGTCCGGGTGGCGTCGCCCGCGGCGGCTGCGGGAGTCTCGGCATTCACGGTCACGTGGCGACCGTTACTGAAAATCTCGACGTTTTCCGGAGAAAGGTCGCGATCGACGACACTGAGCCCGAGGACGGGCGGAATGATGATGCGAAAATCGAGGTGCGCGCTCGCGCCGCCCTTCGCGGTGCGGGCGTCCGACTGCAGGTTGGATTCCGCCGGAGACGGCCACGGCAGCGCGAGGCCCAGGCACAGGGCGGCGCCCGCGAGCAGTCGGGTGCGGGTCGGGAGACGCGCCAGTCGGATCGATGCTGTCATCGGCCACCGCATGCAGGGATCGAGTGGCTCGGGTCCGCGCAGTCGCGGTCCGGCCCCTAGTCCCCGTATCGACCGGGCGGCGCGCAACTGAAGGGCCGGCCGCAGTCCCGCCCGGGCCAGGGGCGGCGCGACCCTTCGCCCCGCCGGCGCATTCGGTACACTCGCCGGGCGTGCGCGGACCCCGGTTGAAGACGTCCCCGGCCGTGAACGAGGCGCGCGAGCGTTCCCCTGGTAGTGATCGTCGGCCCGTGTGGCCGTCCTGGCGGCCCGTGTCCAGCATCCATCAGCTCCTTGGTCCCGCGGGTCCGCTAGCCGAGGCGTTGCCCGGTTTTCGGCCGCGCCCCGAGCAGCTCAAGATGGCGGATGCCGTGGC
>CAYNCY010000386.1:0-4334 GCA_964395195.1 uncultured Steroidobacteraceae bacterium | reverse complement strand
CATCTCGAATAAATTGCGCGCAATGGCTTCACTCTGCCCGCGTTCCTCCGAACCGATGCCCGGATACGCGCCCGGCGTATCGATCAAGGTGACCACCGGAATGCGAAAGCGCTCCGCCATCATCATCAGGCGCAGCGCCTTGCGGTAGCCCTCGGGCTTGGGCATGCCGTAGTTGCGCCGCACCCGCTCCTTGGTGTCGCGGCCCTTCTGGTGGCCGATCACCATCACCGAGCGACCCTCGATGCGCGCCGGTCCGCCGACGATCGCGAGGTCATCGGCGTACATCCGGTCGCCGTGCAGCTCCTCGAAGTCCGTGAACACGAGCGGCAGGTAGTCGAGCGTGTACGGACGCTGCGGGTGGCGGGCGATCTGGGCGACCTGCCAGGCGGTCAGGTTCGCGAAGATGGTCTTGGTGAGCACCCGGCTCTTGGCGCGAAGGCGGTTGATCTCCTCCACGATGTTGATCTCGGCGTCATCGCCGAGATAGCGCAGTTCGTCGATCTTCGCCTCGAGCTCGGCGATCGGCTGCTCGAAATCCAGGAAGTTCAGGTCCATGGGAGCGGCACGGTTCCAGAGCCGCCGCGCGGCGTCAAGGGGGCCGTCAGCCGGCGAGCTTGAGCGGCACGGACTCGGGGGTCTTCTGCGCCCCCCACGCCTTGAGGGCCGCCTCCTGGTCGCGCGGGTGGTAGACGAGGGCCGTCCCCGCGCGCCCGAAGACCGCCCTGAGGCCATCGAGCGCCGCCGCCGTCGGGCGGATCTCCCACCCTTGCCCGAGCTCGAGCAGCGCCTCCGCCGCGGGCGCCGCGTAGTAGATCGCGACCTGGCAGCGCCCGCCGCGCACGGGTGCGAGCGCGGTCTCGAGCGCCTTCAGGAGGGTCCCCGCGTCCACCTCCGCCGGCCAGCGCAGGAGGAGACGGCGTGCCTGGTTCTCGCGGGCGCTCTCGATCGGCACGAAGCGCTTCGCCGCGAGGCGCCAGTCCTCGAGGAAGGTGTCCCACTTGAGGCCGCCCTCGACGAGCACGAGCGCGTCCTTGACCGCGATCTCGCGGTGCGCCTGCAGCACCTCATCGAAGAGAGACACCTCGAGCTTGCCCGTGCCGTCATCGAGGACGAGCGAGGTGCGATTCGCGCGCTTCTTGAGCTCGAGGACGACGCCCGCGACCGTGACGATGCGGGGCGGCTGCCACTTGCCCTCGCCGCCCGCCGGGCGCGTCGCGGTCAGCTCCGCGATCGTGCCGGGCGCGAGGTACTTGCGATCGTGCGCGTACTCATCGAGCGGGTGACCGGTCATGAAGAACCCGAGCGTCTCGCGCTCGCCGGCGAGGCGCTGTGCGTCCGGCCACTCGGGGAGGACCTGCGCGCGCGCGCTCGCCTTCGGCGCCGCGGCGGGACTGAGGCCGAAGAGGTCGTCCTGGCCCGCGGTGTCGGCCCGGTTCTTCTGGTCCCCGAGCTGCAGCGCCGCCGGGAGCTCGGCCATCAGCGTCGCGCGGTTCGCGCCGATCCGGTCGAAGCTGCCGGCCTTGAGGAGGGCCTCGAGGCAGCGGCGGTTGACGCGCGCGAGGTCGACGCGCCGGCAGAAGTCGGCAAGGTCGCGGAACTCGCCGCCGGCCGCGCGCGCCTCGAGGATCGCGGCGACCGCGGACTCACCGACCCCCTTGATCGCACCGAGCCCGTAGCGCACGCGCCGCTCGTCGGCGACCGTGAAGCGGTAGAAGGAGCTGTTGACGTCGGGTGGCAGCACCGCGATCTGCATCAGCTTCGCATCGTCGATGCCGATCACGACGCGCTCGGTCTTGTCGCCGTCGGATGAGAGCACGGCGGCGAGGAACGCCGCCGGGTAGTGGGCCTTCAGCCACGCGGTCTGGTAGGTCAGCACCGCGTACGCCGCCGAGTGCGACTTGTTGAAGCCGTAGCCCGCGAACTTCTCCATCAGGTCGAAGATGTGCGTCGCCTGGCGCTCGGGCACGCCGCGCTCGATCGCACCGCCCACGAAGATCGAGCGCTGCTGCGCCATCTCCTCGGGCTTCTTCTTGCCCATCGCGCGCCGCAGGAGATCGGCGCCGCCGAGCGTGTAGCCGGCGAGCACCTGCGCGATCTGCATGACCTGTTCCTGGTACAGGATCACGCCGTAGGTGGGGCGCAGCACGGCCTCGAGCGCCGGATGCAGCCAGTCGATCTTCTGGCCGGCCGGCGCGTGCTTTCGCTCGATGAAGTCATCGACCATGCCCGACTGCAGCGGCCCGGGCCTGAACAGCGCGACCAGCGCGACGATGTCCTCGAAGCGATCGGGCTGCAGGCGCCGCACGAGGTCGCGCATGCCGCGCGATTCGAGCTGGAAGACGCCGGTCGTCCGGCAGGCGCGCAGGAGCGCGAGCGTCGCGGCATCCGCGAGCGGGAGCCACGCCATGTCGAGCGGCTCCTCGCCCGCGCGGGCGCGCGCCTCGTTCACGATCTCGACCGCGAGGTCGATGATCGTGAGGGTGCGCAGCCCGAGGAAGTCGAACTTGACGAGCCCGGCCGCCTCGACGTCGTCCTTGTCGAACTGCGTGACGACCGAAGTCGAGCCCTCTTCCGCGAACAGCGGTGCGAAGTCGGTCAGCACCGAGGGCGCGATCACGACGCCGCCCGCGTGCATGCCGGCGTTGCGCGTCAGGCCCTCGAGCGAGCGCGCGAGGTCGATGAGCTCCTTCACGTCGCCGTCGCTCTCGTAGAGCTTCCTGAGTTCCTCTTCCTTCTCGAGCGCCTTGTCGAGGGTCATCTCGAGTTCGAAGGGAATCAGCTTCGCGATCCGGTCGACGAAGCCGTAGTTGTGGCCGAGCACGCGCCCGACGTCGCGCACGACGGCCTTCGCCGCCATCGTGCCGTAGGTGATGATCTGCGAGACGCGATCGCGCCCGTACTTGGCGGCGACGTAGTCGATGACCCGGTCGCGCCCCTCGGTGCAGAAGTCGACGTCGAAGTCCGGCATCGACACGCGCTCGGGGTTGAGGAACCGCTCGAACAGGAGGTCGTGCTGCAGGGGATCGAGGTCGGTGATGCCGAGCACGTAGGCGACCAGCGACCCCGCGCCCGAGCCGCGGCCGGGACCGACCGGGATGCGGTTCTCGCGCGCCCAGCGGATGAAGTCGGCGACGATGAGGAAGTAGCCCTCGAAGCCCATGCCGCAGATGACTTCGATCTCGCGCTCGAGCCGCGGTGCGTATTCGCTCCGGTCGACGACGCGAAGCGCCGGCAGCCCCGCATCCTGCGCGGCGAGGCGCTCGGCGAGGCCACGCGCCGACTCGGCGCGCAGCAACGCCGCCGGCGTCGTGCCCGCCGGGACCGGGAACTCCGGCAGGAAGGACTTGCCGAGCTTGAGCTCGAGCGAGCACCGCTTGGCGATCTCGACACTCTGCTCGAGGAGCGCCGGCAGGTCCGCGAAGAGCACCGCCATCTCGGCCGGGGACTTCAGGTACTGCTGCTCGCTGTAGCGCCGCGGGCGGTTGGCATCGCCGAGGAGCTCGCCCTCGTGGATGCAGACCCGGGCCTCGTGCGCCTCGAAGTCGCCCGGGCGCAGGAAGCGGACGTCGTTGGTCGCGACCGCCGGCAGGGAGAGCTCCCGCACGAGCGCGAGCGTCGCCTCGATCAGCGCCTCCTCGTCGGGCCGGCCGGTGCGCTGGACCTCGAGGTAGTAGCGATCGCCGAAGAGCTCGCGCCACGCGCGCGCGGCGCGGTGCGCCTCGGCGACCCGGCCGTTGCCGAGGTGCCGGCCGACGTCGCCCTCGCCAGCGCCGGAGAGCGCGATCAGGCCGCCGACGACGCCGGGCTCGAGCCAGGCGCGCTCGAGCATGGGCACGCCCTTGCGCTGGCCGTCGAGGTAGGAGCGCGACACCAGCCGCGTCAGGTTGCGGTAGCCCGCGAGGTCCATGCAGAGGAGCGTCAGGCGGCTCGGCTCCGCGCGCTCGCCGGCCTCGCGGATCCAGACGTCGACGCCGACGATCGGCTTGATGCCGGCCGCCTGCGCCGCGCGGAAGAACTTCACGAGCGCGAAGAGGTTGCACTGGTCCGTGACCGCGACCGCGGGCATGCCGGCGGCCGCGGTCGCCGCCGCCAGCTCCTCGATGCGCACCACGCTGTCGACGAGCGAGAACTCGGTGTGGAGCCGTAGGTGGACGAAGCCGGTCATGGGGCGGATCTTAGTCGTCCGCTGACGGGCGCAAAAGATCTGCGGTGCAGATCGCACGGGCCATATTCGTCGAGTTCGCGCAGATGTGCGGGGGTGCCGTAGCCGACGTGCCGTTCGAAGCCGTACGCGGGGTAGCGGCGCGCGGCGTCCGCCATGTCAGCGAGGTATA
>CAYNCY010000385.1:0-4338 GCA_964395195.1 uncultured Steroidobacteraceae bacterium | reverse complement strand
CGGTCGCGAACGCCGACTCGTCGGAGGCGAGCCAGGTGACGATCGCGCCGATCTCCTCGGGCTGGCCGAGGCGCCTGACCGGGATCGTCGCGACGATATTCTCGAGCACCTCCGGCTTCATCGCCTTGACCATGTCGGTCGCGATGTAGCCCGGCGACACGGTATTCACGGTGACGCCCTTGCCCGCGACCTCGAGCGCGAGCGCCATCGTGAAGCCGTGGATGCCGGCCTTCGCGGTCGAGTAGTTCACCTGGCCGAACTGGCCCTTCTGGCCGTTGACCGAGGAGATGTTGATGATCCGGCCCCAGCCGCGATCGAGCATGCCGTCGATGACCTGCTTCGTTACGTTGAAGAGCGAGTTCAGGTTCGTCTCGATCACCGCGTGCCAGTCGCCGTAGGACATCTTGCGGAACGTGCCGTCACGCGTGATGCCGGCGTTGTTGACCAGCACGTCGACGGGACCGAGTTCGTTCCTGACCTTCTCGAAAGCGGCGCGCGTCGATTCCCAGTCGCCGACGTTGCCCTCGGAGGCGTGTACTTCGTAGCCACGCGCGCGCATCTCGCCGAGCCAGCGATCCTTGCGGGCGGAGCCCGGACCGCAGCCGGCGACGACCGTGAGGCCGTCCTGGCAGAGGCGCGTCGTGATCGCGGTGCCGATCCCGCCCATGCCACCGGTGACGTAGGCAATTCGCTTGGACATCCGTTTTCCCCGTCGAAAATACTGTGGACCCGCCGTTGCATGATCCGCGATCGTGGCCGGCGCTGACAAGCGACGTGACCGGTCGCCGCGGCGGGCTTCTCTTGCAGCGCACCAAAGCGTGCGCGGTCAGTCGACCTGGTGCTCGCGCGTCTCGCGAAAGCGGATCCCGGGCCAGCGCTCGATCGTGAGTTCGAGGTTGACGCGGGACGGCGCGAGGTAGACGAGGTTTCCCGCGTGGTCGAGCGCGAGGTTGTCGTAGGCGCGCTCGCGGAACTCCGACAGCTTCTTCTCGTCCGGCACCTCGACCCAGCGCGCGGTTGCGACGCCGATCGCCTCGAACACGCACTGCACGCTGTACTCGTCCTGGAGCCGAAACGCGACGACCTCGAACTGCAGCTGCCCGACGGCACCCAGAATCAGGTCGTTGTTCCGAAGCGGCCGGAAGAGCTGCGTCGCGCCCTCCTCGCAGAGCTGCGCAAGGCCCTTCTGCAGCGCCTTGGCCTTCAAGGGGTCCTTCAGCACCGCGCGGCGGAAGAGCTCGGGCGCGAAGTTCGGGATGCCGGTGAAGTTGAGCGTCTCGCCCTCGGTGAAGGTGTCGCCGATGTTGATGGTGCCGTGGTTGTGAAGGCCGATGATGTCGCCCGCGTACGCCTCCTCCGCCTGCTGGCGGTCGGCGGCCATGAACGTGAGCGCATCGGCAATGCGCACTTCCTTCTTGAGGCGGATGTGCTTGAGGCGCATGCCGCGCTGGTAGCGACCCGAGCAGATACGAAGGAATGCGATCCGGTCGCGATGCGCGGGATCCATGTTCGCCTGGATCTTGAACACGAAGCCCGTGAACTTGGGCTCGGTCGCCGTCACCTCGCGGCTCGTGGTCGCCCGCGGCCGCGGGCCCGGCGCGTGCTCGACGAACGCGGCGAGCAGCTCCTCGACGCCGAAGTTGTTGATCGCCGATCCGAAAAACACCGGCGTCTGGCGCGCCAGGCGATAGTCCTCGAGCGAGAACTCGGCCGTCGCACCGCGCACGAGCTCGATCTCCTCCCGCAGCTGCGCCTGGCGGGGTCCGAGCAGCTCACCGGCCTCGTCGGAGGCAAGACCGTCGATCACGCGGTTGATGCCGGCGCGTCCCTTCTCGCCGGGCGAGTAGACGTAGATCCGGTCCTCGGTCAGGTGGTAGATGCCCCTGAGCTCGCGCCCCATGCCGATCGGCCAGGTCACCGGCGCGCACTTGAGGCCGAGCACCGTCTCGATCTCATCGAGGAGCTCGATCGGCTCGCGACCATCGCGGTCGAGCTTGTTGACGAAGGTCATGATCGGCGTGTCGCGGAGCCGGCACACCTCCATCAGCTTGATGGTTCGCTCCTCGACGCCCTTCGCGCAGTCGATGACCATGAGGGCCGAGTCGACCGCGGTCAGCGTGCGGTAGGTGTCCTCGGAGAAGTCCTCGTGGCCCGGCGTGTCGAGGAGGTTCACCTCGCGCCCGCGGAACGGAAACTGCATCACCGAGGAGGTCACGGAGATGCCGCGCTGCTGCTCGAGGCGCATCCAGTCGGAAGTCGCGTGCCGCGCGGCCTTGCGGCCCTTGACGGTGCCGGCCATCTGGATGGCGCCGCCGAAGAGGAGCAGCTTTTCCGTCAGGGTCGTCTTGCCGGCGTCCGGGTGCGAAATGATCGCAAAGGTCCGGCGCCGCTCGATCGCGGCGGTGACATCGGGGTCGGTCATGGGACGGGCAGCGTCTAGAGGGGGCGCAATGGTACCGGCTTAGCGGTCGCGCCGCGCGCCGGTCGCGGCCCGGTCGCGCGCATCGCCCCAGGCGTCGAGGTCGAGCCGATAGACGATCGCGTCCTCGCGCCCGCCGACGGCCTGGTAGTAGCCGTGGCGGATGCCGACGGCCGCGAAGCCGAGCGACTCGTAGAGGAGGATCGCGGGGCGGTTCGAGGGGCGGACCTCGAGGAACGCCCAGCCGTGGCCGGCGTTTCGTGCCTCATCGAGGAGCCAGGCGATCAGGCGCCGTCCCGTCCCCTGGCCGCGCAGGTCCGCGCGCACGCACACGTTGAGCACGTGCGCCTCGCCTGCTCCCATCGACATGATCCCGTAGCCGCCGACGCTCTCGCCGGCCGTCAGTACGCGGCAGGTGTACCCGACGCGCAGGCAGTCTCGAAAAATGCCGATGCTCCACGGGAACATGTAGGCGGCCGTCTCGATGTCGATGACGGCGCCGAGGTCCGCCTCGCTCATCCGGCGGTGGGTGATCCTGGGTGCCGGGACGGAGTCACGCGCCGTGGCCACGCGCCACCCCCATCGCGAACTTGAGGTCCTCCCACGCCTTGGCCTTCTCGCCGGGCGAGCGCAGCAGGTACGCGGGGTGATAGGTCACGACCACGGGCGCCGCGAACGGCGGGAGCTGATGCACGCCACCCCGCAGCTTGCCGATCGGCGTATCGGTCGCGAGCAGGTTCTGCGCGGCGATGCGTCCGACGCAGAGGATGATCGCGGGATTGACGAGCGCGATCTGCCGGTGGAGGAAGGGCATGCAGCAGCGCACCTCCTCGGGCGAGGGATCGCGGTTGCCGGGCGGCCGGCACTTGAGCACGTTGGCGATGAAGACCTGCTCGCGCGGCAGGCCGATCGCGCGGAGCATGGAGTTGAGCAGCTGGCCCGCGCGACCGACGAACGGCTCGCCCTGACGATCCTCGTCCGCGCCCGGCGCCTCGCCGACCACGAACCAGCGCGCGGCGCGATCGCCGACACCGAACACGGTCTTGGTGCGGGTCGTCGCGAGCGCGCAGCGTGTGCAGGCCGCGACCTCGCTCTCGAGCGCGCCCCAGTCCATCTGGGCCCGCGGATCCTGGCCCGCGACGACGGCGTCGGACGACGCCGCGCCGCCGGCGCGCTTGCGCTCGGCGCGTGTGACGAAGCGCTCGACCCCGAGGGTGTCGAGGACGGCGGCGCGGCGCGAGTCCATCAGCCTTGCCCGGCGGGCGGCGGTGCGCCGGTGCGGCGAGTCAGCCGGCGGTAGAGCCAGACCGACGGTGCCGAAAGCGCAAAGCCGCCGAACAGGATCAGCAGCACGAGCGGCGGCTCGATCGCGATCACGACGAAGGTCAGCGGGATCAGGATCGCGTAGGTGAAGCGCACGCGGCTCGTCGGCGCGACGCCCTGGCCCTTGAAGCTCGAGTAGTAGAACCGGCTCACCATCAAGGCGCCCGCGACCGCGGTGACGACGAAGGCCATGAGGAGCCCGTAGAGGCCACCGAGGTCATACGTATGCGCGCACCAGACGAACGCGGCCGGCAGCGCCGCCGCGGCGGGCGACGGCAGCCCCTCGAAATAGCGCTTGTCGACGGAGGCCGTGCGGGTATTGAAGCGCGCGAGTCGCAGGGCCGCGGCGACCGCATAGAAGAAGGTCACGAGCCAGCCGATCCGGCCCCAGCTCGCGTTGTACTCGGAGAGGCGTGCGACGCCCCACTGGTAGACGACGATCGCCGGCGCGATGCCGAAGGACACCATGTCCGAGAGGCTGTCGTATTCCTTGCCGAACAGGGTCGCGGTGTGCGTCCAGCGCGCGACGCGACCGTCGAGCCCGTCGAACAGCATCGCGCCGAACACCGCGATCGCGGCCCGGTCGAAGTTGCCGT
>CAYNCY010000384.1:0-4350 GCA_964395195.1 uncultured Steroidobacteraceae bacterium | reverse complement strand
ACTCGAACACGAAGTTCGGGGTGCGTCGACGCGCGAGGCCGCGCAGCTCCTCGACGTTCAGTGCCCGGCGGAGGTTCCGGCCCGAGTAGTAGCGACGGCGGCTGATGACGGCCTCAACCGGAGAAGAAGCCCATCTTCACCCCGGCAAGGGTGATCACGTCGTTGTCGAGGAGGCGCCGTGCCTGCGGTCCGATCGGATGGCCGTTGACGAGCGGGTAGTCCTCGGGCGTGCCGCTGTCGACGTGCACGAGGTAGAAGCCATCGGCGCGGCGCGTGATCGCGGCGACCTGGATGCCGGGGCGGCCCAGCGTCGTCAGCGCCTTGATGAGTTCGAGCTCGCGGCCGGCGAAGGCGCCCGAGAGCACCTGCAGCTTCGCCTTCGGCGGCGCGGTGGCCCCGGGGGTCGCGAGATCCTCGCCCGCGCGGCCGGCGGCAGCCGGGCGCGGCGCGGGATCGGGTCCAGCCTTGATCGCGCGGATCTTGTCCTCGAGCGCGGCCGAGGGCTGGATGACCATCGTCTTTTCGAATTCGTCGGGCTCGGAGTCGCCGGTCTGGTTGTCGACGAACCTGAGCTGGTGGTGCCCGCAGGTGATCACGTCGCCGTGCTGCAGCGCGTGCTTCTTGATCAGCTTGCCGTTGACGTACGTGCCGTTGGTGCTGTTCAGGTCCTCAAGGAACGAGTCATTGAGGATGTTGATGATGAGCGCGTGATGGCCGCTGACCGCCGGGTTATCGATGCGTACATCATTGTCCGGGAGGCGGCCAATCGTGTACCGCTCCTTATTCATGTTGTACTCAGCGAGCACCTGGCTATCCAGGCTGAGAATCAGTCTAGCCATGAGCCTTGCGTCCTTCCGTCAACCGAACCAGCCCAATATTCTGTCAAGTATGCCCCGGCGTGCGGGGAACGAGTCAATGACTTGCGTCATGATCACGGAGATGTTGTCCCGTCCGCCGTGTTCATTCGACAGCTGTACCAACTGCTTCACAATCGTCTCAAGATTATCACTGAACGTACTGATTGTTAAGTGAATATCCTCGTCCTCGACCATATCAGACAAGCCGTCTGAGCACAGGACGTAGTAGTCACCTTTTTCAACCGGGTGCTCGTGCACCTCGACTTCGACCGCAGGCTCGACGCCAAGCGCCCGAGTGACGTAGTTCTTGTTCGTGGACCGGGCGGCTTCCTCCTGCGAGTAAAAGCCGCGATCGACGAGCTCCTGCAGGAGCGAATGGTCCATCGTCATTTGCTCGAAGCGATCGCCCCTCAGGCGATAGATGCGCGAGTCGCCGACGTGCGCGGTGATGATCCGGTCGTCGTAGTAGAGGACCGCGACCACGGTCGTCCCCATTCCCTCGCACTGGGGCTGGGTCTTCGAGGTCTGATGGATGATCTTGTTCGCCCTGAGGATCGCGTCCCGCAGGATGATCGTCGGGCGCATCAGACCCGAGGCCCGGTCGGTGCCGTCGAGCTCCTGGATCTGGAAGGCCTCGCGGACCAGGTTGACGATGGTCTTGACCGCGATTCCGCTCGCGACCTCGCCCGCGTTGTAGCCGCCCATGCCATCCGCCAGCACGTACAGGGCGATGTCGGGCTCGGCGCCGATCGTGTCCTCGTTGTGCTCGCGGATTCGCCCGGTGTCGGTGAGGGCGACGCTTTTGACCTTGCTGCGCACGGTGTGGGCTCAGGCCTTCAAGGACTTCGCGCAGGCCCGCAGCGCCCGCGCCATTTCGCCAGCCGTCTCGAAGCGCTCCGCCGGGTCTTTCTTGAGAGCCCGGTCGACGATCAATGACACGCAGGGTGGCAAATCGGGGCGGATGGTGCGCAGGGGGGGGTGGTCAGCGTTCGCGATCTTGTCCATGAGTCCCGTCATCGAGTCCGCCCGGAACGGCAACTGTCCGGCCAATAGCTGGAATAAGGTAACACCGAGGGCAAACAAGTCCGAGCGTCCTGTCACATTCCGCCCCTCCAGCTGCTCCGGAGCCATGAAAGAGGGGGTCCCGAGCACAATCCCGGTGCGGGTCGAGGTCGAGTTGGTCAGCCTCGCAATGCCGAAATCGGTGATCTTGGTGTCGAGCGTCTCCGGGTCGAACATCATGTTGGCGGGCTTGATGTCCCGGTGAATGACGTCCTGGGCATGGGCGTAGTCGAGCGCCTCGGCCGTCCGGGCCACCACCTCGAGCACCTTCGCCGGCGACAGCAGCCGGTCCGAGACCGCGTACTCGCTGAGGAGGTGCCCGGGCACGTACTCCATCGCGATCCAGGCGATCCCGCCGTCCTCGCCCGCATCGTGCACGGTCACGATCCCGGGGTGGTTGAGCCGCCCGGCCATCTCGGCCTCGCGGAAGAACCTCGCCCGGGCCTCGGCCAGGTCCTCCTCGGCGAACTCCTCGACGATCGGTATGGCCTTGATCGCGACCACGCGGTTGATCCTGGGATCCCGGCCGAGATAGACGGTCCCCATCGCGCCGCGACCGAGCTCGCGCTCGAGCTCGTAGCGCCCGAGGCGGGGCTTCGGCGGGCGCTTGGAGCGACCGAGCAGGAGGTCCGCGACCTCGGCCCGGGTCGGTTCCTCGCGCCGCGCTTCGAGCGTCTGGCTGATCTCGCGCAGCGATGCCATCGGCGCGGTCGGGGCGGGCTCGGGCTCGAGGGGCCTGGGGCGCGCCTTGCCGGGCGCGACGGGCTCGGCGGCCGACTTCGCTGCCGGACGCGCGCCCGCGGGCGCGCGCGGTGGCGGAACGGCCGAGGCGACCCGGGTGGTCGGCGCCTCGCGGGGCTCCGGCAGCAGCCACACGACGGCGCCCGCGAGGAGGAGGCCAAGGCTCGGCCCGAGCAGCGGGATCCAGAGCTGCGCGCTCGCGAGGAGCGCAAGTTCGAGCCCGGCGAGTCCCGCCGCGACGAGGAGCAGCGTGACCGCGCGGACGGCGGTGCCGAGCCTTGGCGTCACGAGCGCGGCGAAGAGGCCGGCGAGCACGAGGACGAGGGCGGTGATGAGCCCGACGAAGCGCGGCTGGGTCGAGTAGTTGGCGGACTCGAGGCTGCCGAGGCGTTGCGCGAGCGCCTCCCCGGTCGAGAGTCCGGGGCCGGTCGGCGTCGCGATCACGCCGGCGCCCCGACCGATCACGAGGATCTGTCCGGCGAGCGAGGTCGCGGCGAGCTTGCCGGCGGCGAGGTTCTCAAGTGCAACGCGCGGCGTCCCGCCGTCCTCGTTCGCCCGGCGCGCGTAGTGCGGTACCCACGTCGTCGAGGGTCCCGTCTCGAGGTGCGCCTTGCCGACGTCGACGCCGCTCGCGGTGACCTTGATGTCCGTGCGCGCCGCGCCGTGGGCCACGAGCCACGTCGCGAGCGTCGCGGACGGGACGCTGGTGGCGGTGCCACCGAGCAGCCGGTCGCGGCGGAAGACGCCGTCCGCATCCGCGCCGAGCGCGGGCTCGAAGCCGAGTCCGCGCGAGGCGCTCGTGAAGCGCTCGAGCGGCAGCTCCGAGGGCGCGGCGAGGAGCACGACGTTGCCCGCCGCCTTGATCGCCCGCTCGAGCTGCGCATCGTGGTCGAGCTCGGCGACCCACGCCGTGAGGCGCGCGCGCATGCCGGGATCGGGCGATGCGTCGACGCCATCGAGGAAGGTGCGGATGCGGGCGAGGTCTGCGCCATCGCTCGACTGATCGAGCGGGGCGACGAGGAGGATCGCGCTCGCGCCGCCGGCGTGCCCGGCATCGATGCCCTTGGCAAGGAGGTCACGCAGGTGTCCGGCGTCGCTCGCCGGCTCGCCACTGTCGACCCAGAGCACGCGCGCGGTGTCGGGCGAGTTCTCGGCCTGCTGCAAGAGTGACAGTGACAGGCCCTGCAGATGGGCGCCGATGCCGCGCGCCGGGCCGAGCAGGAGTCCCGTCGCGAGCACGAGGACGAGGCTCGCCGCGAGCAGCGGGCGAAGGGGAGAATTTGCGTGCATTAACTGCCGGGTTCGATACCGCGGGCGAGTCTAGCGGAGGCGCGCGGCCGCGTCGCGCGCCGCGTGCCGATCGGAGCCGGTGCTCTGCTAGCATCGCCCGGTGAGCGCCCGCCCCAAGACCGTCTACGTGTGCAGCGCCTGCGGCAACGACGCCGCCAAGTGGCAGGGGCAGTGCCCGGCGTGCGGTGCGTGGAACACGCTCTCGGCGCTCGCCGTGCCGGGTGGGCGCGCGGCGCGACCCGCCGCGCGCGTGGGCGGCGCGACCCCGGCCACCGCGGCGACGCTCGGCGGCGCCGGCACCGAGGAGGCGCCGCGGCTGGCCACCGGCTCGAGTGAGTTCGACCGGGTGCTCGGCGGCGGGCTGGTCGCGGGCTCGGTGACCCTGATCGGCGGCGACCCC
>CAYNCY010000383.1:0-4371 GCA_964395195.1 uncultured Steroidobacteraceae bacterium | reverse complement strand
ATTCGCGAGGGCGGCAAGACCGTCGGCGCGGGCGTCGTCTCGAAGATCCTCGCCTAAGGCGATGTGATTAGCAGTACCGGCAATCGGGCGCAGGGGTCAACCGGTCGCGAGAGGGACATAGGCCAGTAGCTCAATTGGCAGAGCGGCGGTCTCCAAAACCGCAGGTTGGGGGTTCGATTCCCTCCTGGCCTGCCACTCGCGACCGGGAATTAGTTGGGAAGCCATGACGGAACAGACTGAAAGACCGACCGGCGGCAGCGCCCTGGTCGACGTGTTGTGGGCGATCGTCGCCGGCGCCCTCGTGGTCGCTGGTCTCGTCGCCTACTACGCGCTGACCGCGCAGCCGATGTACGTGCGCGTCATCGCGCTCGTCGTCGCCCTCGTGGCCGGCGTCGGCGTGTTCGCGCTTTCCGGGTTCGGCCGCCTGACGTGGCAGTTCATGCTCGGCTCGCGGGTCGAGCTTCGCAAGATGGTCTGGCCGACGATGCGCGACACGCGCGTCACCACGGCGATCGTGTTCATCTTCGTCGTGGCCCTCGGGGTCTTCTTCTGGGTCGTGGACTGGCTCCTCGCGCACGGCACGCGCGCGCTGCTCGGAACGGGAAGCTGATATGGCATTGCGCTGGTACGTCGTCCACGCCTACTCGAACTTCGAGCACAAGGTTGCCGAGGGGCTGAAGGAGCGCGTCAAGATGCGCGGCCTCGAGCCCAAGTTCGGCGAAGTGCTGGTGCCGACCGAGGAAGTGGTCGAGATGCGCGACGGCCAGAAGCGCCGCAGCGATCGCAAGTTCTTTCCGGGCTACGTGCTCGTGCAGATGGAGATGGACGAGGACACCTGGCACCTGGTCAAGGAAGTGCCCAAGGTGCTCGGCTTCATCGGCGGGACGCCGGACAAGCCGGCGCCGATCACGGACAAGGAAGCCAATGCGATCCTGCGTCGCGTCGAGGAAGGCGCGGACAAGCCCAAGCCCAAGGTTCTCTTCGAGCCCGGCGAAGTGGTGCGCGTCGTCAACGGCCCGTTCAACGATTTCAACGGCGTGGTCGAGTCGGTGAACTACGAGAAGAGCCGCCTGCACGTCGCCGTGCAGATCCTCGGCCGCTCGACGCCGGTCGAGCTCGAGTTCGCGCAAGTCGAGAAGGCCTGATTTTCCGGCCGGCCGCGTTGCGGCCAGCCCAACCGGGGAGCCGCGAGGCGTTTGCACCCACTGAGGTAGGTAATGGCTAAGAAGGTAACGGGGTACATCAAGCTCCAGATCCCCGCCGGGCAGGCGAATCCCAGCCCGCCGGTCGGTCCTGCGCTCGGTCAGCAGGGCGTGAACATCATGGAGTTCTGCAAGCAGTTCAACGCCCAGACGCAGCAGCTCGAGAAGGGCCTGCCGACGCCGGTCGTGATCACGGTCTATAGCGACCGCAGCTTCACCTTCATCATGAAGACGCCGCCGGCGTCCGTGCTGATCAGGAAGGCGCTTGGAATCGAGAAGGGCAGCGGCCGGCCGAACACCAACAAGGTCGGCAAGATCAAGCGCGCCCAGCTCGAGGCGATCGCCAAGGTGAAGATGCCCGACCTCACGGCTTCCGGCCTCGACGCCGCAGTCAACACGGTCGCCGGCACCGCACGCTCGATGGGCGTGGAAGTGGAGGGATAAGAACATGGCAACCCTAGCAGCCAACCTGCCGAAGCGAATCAAGACCTGGGCCGACAAGATCCAGCCCGGCAAGCAGTACGACGTCGATGCCGCGCTCGCGCTCGTCAAGGAGTTCGCGAAGGCGAAGTTCGACGAGTCGGTGGACGTCGCCGTCATCCTCGGCATCGATGCGAGCAAGTCGGACCAGCAGGTCCGCGGCTCGACCGTGATGCCGAACGGCACCGGCAAGACGGTGCGTGTCGCCGTCTTCACCGGCGGCAAGAACCAGGACGTGGCGCGCGCCGCGGGTGCCGACATCGTCGGCCTCGAGGACCTGGCCGAGAAGGTCAAGGCCGGCGAGATCAACTTCGACGTTGTGGTCGCGAGCCCGGATGCGATGCGCGTGGTCGGCGGCCTCGGCCAGATCCTCGGTCCCCGCGGCCTGATGCCGAACCCGAAGGTCGGCACCGTGACGCCGGACGTCGCCACTGCGGTCAAGAACGCGAAGGCGGGCCAGGTCCGCTACCGCTGTGACAAGGCCGGGATCATCCACTGCCAGATCGGCCGCGCCAGCTTCGAGGCGGGCAAGCTCAAGGAGAACCTCCAGGCTCTCCTCGGCGACCTGCAGAAGGCGAAGCCCGCGTCCTCGAAGGGTGTCTACATCCAGAAGGTCGCACTGTCGTCGACGATGGGTCCGGGCGTTCCCGTGGACCGCTCGACGCTCGGCCTCTAGGCCACTAACCGACGGGTGGGCGATGGCGCCTGCCCCATGAATTTGCGGCGCGAGCCGCGAAGATGACCGCCGGGAGACGAGTTCCGGCAGCCATCCAAGACCGCAGGCGCGGTCGGGGTCCGCAAGGACCCTGAGACCGCTCAATGAAGGGCTGGCGAGGCGACTCGTCGGTGGCCTGCGCAGATGGTGTCACCCGAAGCGAGTGACGGAGAGCAGCGATGTTCCCCGCCACGCAAGTCCGAGAGGGCTGGCTGAAGGTCACCGTCGACCGTGCTGTCGAGGGCTCCGTTCGCGGGGCGCGCGATGGGCACGGCGAGCGGACGGCACACGGGTGCCGGCCGCGAAAAGGGTGGACGCGATCGACCGGCAACGGTGGGTGGCGTCCTTGGGCTGATCTTCTGCGAGGCAGTACATGTCACTCAATCTAGAGCAGAAGAAGGCGCTGGTGACCGAGGTCAACGCGATTGCGCAGAAGGCGCAGTCGGTGGTGGCCGCCGAGTATCGTGGTCTTTCGGTGGTGCAGATCACCGCCCTTCGCGCGCAGGCGCGCAAGGCCGGGGTCCAGATCCGCGTCGTCAAGAACACGCTGGCTCGGAAAGCGGTCGCTGGTACGTCCTTCGAATGCATCGGCCCGCAGCTCAAGGGTCCGTTGATCCTGGCGTTCTCGAAGGAAGACCCGGGCGCAGCCGCGCGCGTGGTCAAGGCCTTCGCCAAGGACAACGACAAGCTGGTCACGACACTGGTGTCGCTCGGAGGGCAGCTCCTGCCCGCCAAGGCGCTCGACCAGGTCGCGAGCCTGCCGACCCGCGAGCAGGCGTTGTCGATACTTCTCGGTGTCATCAAGGCGCCGATCTCGAAGCTCGTACGCACGCTCGCCGAGCCCCACGCCATGCTGGTTCGCACCGTTGGTGCGGTGAAGGACCAGAAGGTTGCGGCCGGCGGCTGAGCGCACTTCTAGCGATCGTTTCGGGTTTTAAACGTCATCTTTTGAATGGAATTTTTGGAGAGCATTGCAATGGCAGCTAAACAGGAAGAGATCCTCAACGCGATTTCCAACCTCACGATCATTGAGGTCGTCGATCTCGTTAAGGCGATGGAAGAGAAGTTCGGCGTCAGCGCCGCGGCCCCGGTCGCCGCTGCTACTGCGGGCCCTGCCGCGGCCGCCGCGCCCGTTGAGGAGAAGACGGAGTTCACCGTCACCCTCAAGGAATACCCGGCTGACAAGAAGGTCACCGTCATCAAGGTGGTCCGCGAAGTCACCGGCCTTGGCCTCAAGGAAGCGAAGGACCTCGTCGAGGGCGTTCCTTCGGTCGTCAAGGACAGCGTCAACAAGGCCGATTCCGAGAAGATCAAGAAGTCTCTCGAAGACGCCGGCGCGAAGGTCGAGGTCAAGTAAGGCAGTCGTGCGCGGAGTGCAAACCGCGCCTGTTGCCCGCGAGACCCACTCGCACTGCACACCCGCCCGACGCGCGAGCGCCGGGCGGGTGGTGGTGCTTGCAGGGTTGAATTGTTTCCGCGCGGACCCCATCCATACGGGTTCCGCAACACGTGGCCGCTTGGGCCGCGTGAACCGCAGAGGGTGAGCCCATGACCTATTCGTTCACCGAGAAGAAGCGCATTCGCAAGGATTTCGGCAAGCGTCCGAGCATTCTCGACGTGCCGTACCTGTTGGCGATCCAGCTCGACTCGTACCGCAAATTCCTGCAGGCCGAGAAGGCCGAGGAACGCCGTGGTGACGTGGGTCTGCACGCTGCCTTCAAGAGCGTATTTCCGATCTCGAGCTACTCGGGCAACGCGACGCTCGAGTACCTGAGCTACCGGCTCGGCGAGCCCGTGTTCGACGTCAAGGAATGCCAGATGCGGGGCCTGACGTACGCGGCACCGTTGCGCGTCAAGGTCCAGCTCAAGGTCTACGAAAAGGACCCCTCGGGCGCGCGCAAGCTGAAGCGCGACATCGCCGAGCAGGAGGTCTATCTCGGCGAGCTGCCGCTGATGACCGACAACGGCACGTTC
>CAYNCY010000382.1:0-4377 GCA_964395195.1 uncultured Steroidobacteraceae bacterium | reverse complement strand
CGTCCTCACGTGCCCGCCGACCTTCGGCATGTACGCGGTCTCGGCCCGGATCCAGGCGGCGCGCCTCGTCGAGGTGCCGCTGACGGCGGAGTTCGCGATCGACGAACCGGCGCTTTTCGCGGCGGCGGCCAAGGGCGTGAAGCTTCTCTTCCTCTGCTCACCCAACAACCCGACCGGCGCGCCGCTGCCCGCCGGTCTCCTCGAGCGCGTGCTGGCGAGACTCTCCGGCTCCGCGCTCGTCGTGGTCGATGAAGCGTACGCAGAGTTCAGTCGCGAGCCGAGCGCGATCCCCCTCATCGCGCGCTTCCCGAACCTCGTGGTGCTGCGGACCCTCTCGAAGGCCTACGCACTCGCGGGCGCGCGGATCGGCGCGGTGATGGCGGTCCCGGAGGTCATCGGCGTCCTGAGGCGCATCGTGCCGCCCTACGCGATCGCGGTTCCGGCCAGCGAGGCGGCCTTCGCCGCGCTCGAGTCGGAGGCCCTCGTGACCGCGCGCGCCCGCATCCAGTCCATCGTCCGCGAGCGCGGCCGCCTCGGCGCCGCGCTTGCCCGGGTGCCCGGCATCGAGCGCGTCTGGCCGAGCGAGGCGAACTTCCTCCTGGTCGAGGCCGCGGACCCGGCCGCCGTGATGCGCGCCGCCGCCGGCGCGGGGCTGCTGCTCAGGGACTTCAGTCACCAACGCGCGACGGCCGGCTGCATCCGGATCACGGTGGGCGATCCGGCACAGAATGCACGGCTCCTCGCCGCACTCGACCCGAAGGCTCCGCGATGACCCCGACCCTCTTCATCGACCGCGACGGCACGCTGATCGAGGAGCCGCCCGACGAGCAGGTCGACTCGCTCGCGAAGCTGAAGCTCGTGACCGGCGTCATCGGCGCGCTGGTCGCGCTGCAAGCCGCGGGCTACCGCCTCGTGATGGTCACGAACCAGGACGGGCTCGGCACCGACTCCTTCCCCGAGCCGACGTTTCGGGAGCCGCAGGACTTCCTGCTCGGGCTCCTCGCGTCCGAGGGGATCACGTTCGATGCGATCCTCATCTGCCCGCACCGGGCGAGCGAGGGCTGCGACTGCCGCAAGCCCTCGACGCGCCTCATCGATGAGTACGTCGCGACGCACCCGATTGACCCCACGCGCTCGGCGGTCATTGGCGATCGCGCGACCGACCTTGAGCTCGCGCAGCGGCTCGGCCTCGCGGGGCTCAGGATCGCGGCGGGCGATGCGGACGAGTTCAGCTGGGCGGCGGTGCGCCGCTGCCTGACCGAACGTCACCGCCGCGCCGAGGTCGAGCGCACGACGCGCGAGACCGCGATCCGGGTCGCGGTCGATCTGGATGCCACCGCGCCCGTCGCGATCAGGACCGGCATCGGTTTCTTCGACCACATGCTCGAGCAGGTGGCCCGCCACGGCGGCTTCGCGCTCGAGCTCACGTGCCAGGGCGACCTCGAGGTCGATGAGCACCACACGGTCGAGGACTCGGCGCTCGCGCTCGGCGAGGCGCTGCGCCGCGCGCTCGGCGAGAAGCGCGGCATCGGCCGCTACGGCTTCCTGCTCGCGATGGACGAGGCGCGTGCCGAGGTCGCGCTCGATCTCTCGGGCCGCGCCTATTTCGTGTTCGAGGGCGCCTTCAACCGCGAGTCGGTGGGCGGGCTCCCGACCGAGCTCGTGCCGCACTTCTTCCGCTCGCTCGCGGACTCGCTCGGCGCGGCGCTGCACCTCTCGGTGCGTGGCGAGAACACGCACCACATGGTCGAGAGCTGCTTCAAGGGTGTCGGGCGGGCGCTTCGCCAGGCGATCCGGATCGAGGGCACCGAGCTGCCGACGACCAAGGGCGTGCTGTGACCCGGGTGGCGATCGTCGATCACGGCGGCGGCAACGTCGCCTCGGTCCGCTTCGCGCTCGAACGCCTCGGGGTCGCGGCGAGCCTGACCGCCGATCCCGGTGAGATCGCGGGCGCCTCCCACGTGATCCTGCCCGGGGTCGGGGCCGCGTCCGTCGCGATGGAGCGCCTCGCCGCCACGGGCCTCGACCGGCTCCTGCCGACGCTGACCCAGCCCCTTCTCGGGATCTGCCTCGGCATGCAGCTTCTCTTTGATGCCTCCGAGGAGGGGTCAACGGCCTGCCTCGGACTTATTAAAGGAGTGGGCCGGCGGTTCACGGCGGCGCCCGGGCGCCCGGTGCCGCACATGGGCTGGAACCGGCTCGAGAGCCTGAGCCCAAGCCCCCTCCTCCAGGGCATCGAACCCGGCAGCTACGTCTACTTCGTGCACAGCTACGCGCTCGCCGTCGGACCCGACACGGTCGCGACCACGAACTACGGGGGTGCTTTCGCCGCCGTCGTCAGTCGCGGTAACGTCCATGGCGTCCAGTGGCACCCCGAGCGCTCGGCGGCGCCGGGGGCGCGGCTCTTTGAGAACTTCCTCGCGCTCGATGGCTGAACCATGCAACTGATCCCGGCAATCGACCTCAGGGGCGGACGCTGCGTCCGGCTCGTGCAGGGGGACTTCGCGGCGGAGACGCGCTACGAGGTGACCCCGGAGAGTCTGTACGAGCGCTACGGCGCGCTCGGCGCCGAATGGCTGCACGTCGTTGATCTCGACGGCGCGCGGGACGGGGCGCCTGCGCACGTTGCGGTGATCGAGGAGCTCGTCCAGCGCCGCCGGCTCAAGCTCCAGGTGGGCGGCGGCGTTCGCGCCCGCGCGGTGCTCGAGCGCACGCTTACGTGCGGTGCCACGCGCGCCGTGATCGGTAGCCTCGCCGTCAGCGACCCCGATCTCGTCGCCGGTTGGCTCAGGAAACACGGACCCGACGCGCTCGTGCTCGCCTTTGATGTGCGCATCGATGCGGGCGGACAGCCAAGGATCGCGACCCACGGCTGGGCCGAGCAGTCGCCGGTCGTCCTCTGGGACGCGGTCGCGCGCTTCCTCGGCGCGGGGCTCAGGCACGTGCTCTGCACGGACGTCGCGCGCGACGGGGCGCTCGAGGGCCCGAACCTCGATCTCTACATCGACGCGGTACGCCGCTTTCCGGCGATCGAGTGGCAGGCCTCGGGCGGGATCCGCGACGCCAACGACCTGTGGGCGCTCGCGAACGGCGGCGCCGCCGCCGCGGTCTGCGGCCGCGCGCTCCTCGAGGGGCGGATCGCGGACGAGGAGCTGAAGCCATTCTTGCCCGCCGGATAATCCCCTGCCTCGACGTCAAGGACGGCCGGGTCGTCAAAGGCGTGCGCTTCCAGGGCCTCACCGCGGTCGGTGAGATCCTGGACCTGGCGGCGCGCTACCGGAGCGAAGGCGCGGACGAGCTCGTCTTCTACGACGTCAGCGCGAGCCCCGAGGGACGCACCGTCGACCGGCGCTGGGTCAGCGACGTCGCCTCCCTCCTCGACATCCCCTTCTGCGTCGCGGGCGGCATCCGCTCGGTCGCGGACGCGGAAGCCGTGCTCGCCGCCGGCGCCGACAAGATCTCGATCAACTCGCCCGCGCTCGAGGATCCCTCCCTGATCACGCGCCTCGCGGAACGCTTCGGCACGCAGTGCGTCGTCGTTGGCATCGACAGCCGCACCGAAGCCGGTCCCGTGGGACGTCACTACACGGTCGGCCTCTACAGCGGCGATGCGACGAGGGCGCGCGCGAGCGGCCGCGCGACGCTCGACTGGGTGCGCGAGGTCCAGGACCGCGGCGCCGGCGAGATCGTCCTCAACTGCGTCGCGAGCGACGGCGTGCGCCAGGGATACGACATCGCGCAGCTCGAGCAGGTACGCGCGTGCTGCACCGTGCCGCTCGTGGCCTCGGGCGGCGCCGGCCGGCCGGAGCATTTTCGGGACGTGTTCAACGCGGCCGACGTCGACGGGGCGCTGGCCGCGAGCGTGTTCCATTCCGGTGAGATCGGGATTCCGGGCCTCAAGCGCTACCTGCGGACGGCCGGCGTCGAGGTGCGGCTGTGACGCCCATCGAGTGCGACCGGCTCGACTGGAGCAAGGGCGCCGGGCTCGTCCCCGCAATCGTGCAGCACGCCGATTCGGGCGCCGTGCTGATGCTCGGCTACATGAACCGGGCAGCGCTCGACCAGACGCTGGCGAGCGGGCACGTGACCTTCTACAGCCGCTCGCGCGAGAAGCTCTGGGTCAAGGGCGAGACATCCGGGAACGTGATCCGCCTCAAGTCCGTCGCGGTCGACTGCGACGGCGACACGCTGCTGGTGCGCGGCTGGCCGGAAGGTCCGGTCTGCCACACGGGTACGCTGACCTGCTTTGCTACCGACAGCGCGCCCGGTGCCGCGGGCGATGAGCTTCATTTCCTGAGTGAACTCGAGGGCGTGATTGCCACGCGCCTTTCCTCTCCCGGGGAGGCGGGCTACACGCAGCGGCTCGTCGCCGCAGGG
>CAYNCY010000381.1:0-4388 GCA_964395195.1 uncultured Steroidobacteraceae bacterium | reverse complement strand
GCAGGTCACGAGCCTGACGTCCGAGGCGCGCAGCGCCACCGACATCGGTTCCCTCCGCTCGCTCGTCGCCTCGCGCCTCGAGAGCGTCGCGACCCAGGTGCGGGATTTTCGCGCCCGCGAGGGCGAGCGCTTCGTCGAACACACCGCGCGCGCCGACGTGATGCGTGCGCGCATCGAGGAACTCGAGATCGAGAGCCGCGACCTGACGCGCTCCCTCGAGATGGAGCGCCGGCGCAGCCGCATCGATCCCTTGACCAAGGTTCCCAATCGCGCCGCGTTCGACGAGCGCCTGCTCGAGGAACTCGCGCGATTACAGCGCCTGCACACTCCCGTGACGCTGGTCCTGTGGGACATCGACCACTTCAAGGGCATCAACGACTCGTACGGCCATCGGGTGGGCGATGCCGTGCTGCGCGAGGTCGCGGGTTGTCTCGCCGGACGGATCCGGACCACCGACTTCGTCGCGCGTTACGGCGGCGAGGAGTTCGTGATGCTGCTCGTCGGCACCGCGCTCGAGGAGGCCGTCACGCTGGTCGAGAGCCTGCGCCAGGCGATCGGGGCGATGGGATTTCACTTCAAGGGCACGCCCGTCGCCGTGACCGCCTCGTGTGGCGTGACGGCGCTACGCGCTGCCGACACGCCCCCGACCGCGTTCGACCGCGCGGACGGCGCGCTCTACAGCGCGAAGAACCAGGGCCGCAACCGCTACGTCACCGCCTGAGGCGGCAGCAGGCTAGCGGCGCGGGGCCGTCGGCTGCGCGAGGAGTGCGCGCCGCGCCGACTTGAGCCGCCGCTCACCGGTGGCGTCGACTTCCGGAAAGCCCAGGCCGAGCGCCTCGATCCGGCTCGCCAGGATCGAGGCGACTGCCGCCCGGGCGACGTACTTGTGATCCGCGGGAATCGCGTACCACGGCGCCCACTCGCTGCTCGTTGAGTTCAACATCGACTCGTACGCAGCCGCGTAATCATTCCAGAAGCCGCGCTCCTTGAGATCCGCCAGCGAGAATTTCCAGTGCTTGCTCTTGTCATCGAGACGCTCGAGCAGCCGGCGCCTCTGTTCCGCCTTCGAGATGTGCAGGAAGAATTTGAGGACCAGAGTGCCGTTGCGGGTCAGGTGTCGCTCGAAGCTGTTGATGTCCTCGAAGCGATCCGCCCAGAACGCGGTGCCGCGCCGCTTCGCCTGCAGGTTTGGCTCGATCAGCTGATGCGCATGGACGCGCTCGACCAGAACGCTCTCGTAGTAGGAGCGGTTGAAGATACCGATTCGTCCGCGCGCCGGCAGGTGTTGCCAGTAGCGCCACAGGAAGTTGTGGCTCCGCTCCTCCGCGCTCGGCACCTTGAACGCATGCACTTCACACGCCGAGGGGTTCATGCCGCCCATGACGTGCTTGACCATGCCGTCCTTGCCGGCCGTGTCCATGCCCTGGAGGATGACCAGCACCGAGCAGGCATTGCTCGCCCAGAGAAGCGTCTGCGCGCGCTCGAGCACGTCGCGGCTGTCCTCGAGGAGGCGATGCGCCCGCTTCTTCAACGTAGTGCCTGCGGTCACGGCGAAGTCGAGGCCGAGCGTGTCGGCGGGGTCGAGATCCCGGAGCCTCACCCGCCGACCCGGCGTGACGAGACACTTGGCGTTCAGTTGCGTCGTTACCGACATCGGACCTCCCTGCCCTTCCGGGCCACCCGCAATTAGTACCGCGTCAGGGTGCCCCGTGGAAGCGGCTGGCGATGCGCCCGTCGAAACGCCACACTGTCGCCCCGTCCCGTCAGCGTCCGCCGATGACCGACCCCGATTCCGCCACTGAACGACCTGCACTGCGCCGCGCCATCCGCTCGTTCGTGCAGCGCACCGGACGGATCACGCCGGCCCAGGAACGGGCCCTGACCGAACTCTGGCCGCGGTTCGGCATCGACTATGCCGGCCAGCCGCTCGACCTTCCGGCACTGTTCGGTCGCGCGGCCCCCTGCACGCTCGAGATCGGCTTCGGCGACGGCGAACTCCTGGTTGAGCTCGCGCGTTCGCATCCGGAGCGGAACTTCCTCGGGATCGAAGTCCACACACCCGGCGTCGGCCACTGCCTGCTCGCCGCCGCGACGGCGGAGCTCGCAAACCTGAAGGTCATCCGCCACGACGCCGCCGAAGTGCTCGACCGATCGATCGCGTCCGGGGCCCTCGACGAAGTACTGGTCTATTTCGCCGATCCGTGGCCGAAGAAGCGGCACCACAAGCGTCGCCTGATCCAGCCCGAGTTCGTGACCCTGCTGGCCGATCGCATCGTCGCGGGCGGGCGCCTTCGGCTCGCGACCGACTGGCAGCCGTACGCCGACTGGATGCTCGAGGTGCTCGAGGCGAGCCCTGAGTTCGCGAACTCCGCGCACCCGGAGCACTACGTGCCGCGCCCGGCGGCGCGGCCGGTCACGAAGTTCGAGCGCCGCGGCGCACGTCTCGGGCACGGCGTGCGCGACCTCGACTTCGAGCGTCGACGCTGAACGGACCCGTCAGCCGAGAGCGAACGCGCCCTTGAGTCCGTCGATGATGAACTGCACGCCGAGCGCGGCCAGCACCACGCCCGCGACGCGCGCGAGCACGTTGGCACCGGTCACACCGAGCACGCGCATCACGTAGGGCGTCGCCAGCATGAAAACGAGTGCGATCCCGACGACGAGCGCCATCACGACGATCAGCCCGACGTAGAGGAGCGGCGTCTTGGGCGTCGCGCCGAAGGTGAGCAGCACCGTTGCGAGCGTGCCGGGTCCGGCGATCAGTGGGAAGGCGAGCGGGAACACCGAGATGTCCGCGCGCCGGCGCGTCTCGGCCTTCTCCTCCGGCGTCGTCTTCTCCTCGCGCGCGAACACCATGTCGAGCGCGATCAGGAACAGCATTACTCCGCCGCCGATGCGGAAGGCGTCGATGGAGATGCCCATGATGCCGATAAAGGCGCTGCCACCGACCGCGAACAGCACGAGCAGGAGGAGCGCAATCAGGCTCGACTTGATCGCCATGCGGCGCCGGTAGCCGGCACTGCCACCTTCGGTCATGGTCGCGAAGAGCGGCACCAGCGACGGCGGGTCGACGACGACGAACATCACGACGAAGAATTTGAGGAGCTGGTTCACGCCACGAGCATACCAGCCCGTCACGGGACGGCGCCTCAGTCGGCGAACGCCTCGGCGCGGAAGCCGCTTGCGACCAGCACGTAGCCGTTCCTGACCTCGATCGGGATGCGCCGCAGCCGCGCGCCCGCGCAGGGTCCGTCGACGCAAAGTCCGGTCGCGATCTCGAACAGGGCGCCGTGGGAGTTGCAGAGGAGCAGTGAGCCGTCGCCCGTCAGGAATTCGTGCGGCCGCAGGTTGAGCGGGTGGCCCGCGTGCGGGCAGCGGTTGACGTAGCCGTGCACTTCAGAGCCGCGCCGTACCAGAAAGCCACTGAGCGGCCACTCGCCGCGACCGATCGTGAATGCGCGCGAACCCGGGTCATCGAGTTCGGTCAGCGCGCAGATGACGCGTTCGAGATCGACCTCGGGCGCGGGCTCAGTGCCTGACATCGAGCGCACGGATGCGATCGCGCAGCAGCCAGACGATGGCGAGGCCCGGCATGCCGAGCCCGAAGCTGATGACGTAGTACGACGGCCAGCCGAGGTGATCCGCGACCCAGCCGGCCGGCCAGCCGAGGCCGTAGCGCGGGATCTGCGAGAGCACCGACAGGAGCGCGTACTGGAAGGCGCTGAAGCGCATGTCGCAGAGCGCCATCATCAGCGCCACCACCGCGACGTTGCCCATCGCATGCGTCGCGTTCTCGACGATCACCGCGGCGATCATCAGCGCCTGGTTCTTGCCGGCGACGGCAAGGACGTAGTACGCGAGGTTCGATACCGCCTGCAGGACCCCGAACAGCAGCATCGAGCTCAGGAGCCCGAGTCGCACCATCCACAGTCCGCCGAGGATGGAGCCACCGATCGCGGATGCCGTGAACACGAACTTGATGACGACCGCGATCTCGGACTTGGAGAAGCCAACGTCCATCATGAAGGGAGTGAAGAGCTTCAGCGCAAACGCATCGCCGAGCTTGAAGAGCATCACGAGCGCCAGCATCGAGAGCGCCCCCTTGATGCCAAGGAGCTCGCGGAGCGGCTCGACGATCGACTCCCGCAGCGACGAGGGCGGCGGCGCACGGTAGTCGGGCTCCGGTGCCCGCACGGTTGCAATCGCGAAGGCGGCCATCAGCGCGGCGATCAGGAGGATCGCCACCTGCCAGCCGAAGTGATCGGCCACCAGGATCGCGATGCCAGCCGCGATCCACGCCGCGAAGCGGTAGCCAAGCGTCGCCGCGGTCACGGCGAGGCTCCGCTCGGCCGGGAGCGCGACGTCCGCGCGGTAGGCATCGATGACGA
>CAYNCY010000380.1:0-4401 GCA_964395195.1 uncultured Steroidobacteraceae bacterium | reverse complement strand
TGCCGTTCCCGAACGAGTACCTCGGCGTGCCGGCGAGCGAGTCGCTGCACGCGCTCGAGACGCTCTTCAAGGCCGACGTCGATCCCTCGCGCGTCGCCGCGATCATCATCGAGCCCGTGCAGGGCGAGGGCGGCTTCTATGCCGCGCCGGTCGAGTTCCTGCGGGAACTGCGGCGCATCTGCACCGAGCACGGCATCCTCCTGATCGCCGACGAGGTGCAGACCGGCTTCGCGCGCACCGGCAAGCTGTTCGCGATCGAGCACTCGGGCGTCGAGCCCGACCTGATGACGGTCGCGAAGAGCCTCGCGGGCGGCTTCCCGCTCTCGGGCGTGATCGGCAAGGCGGAAATCATGGATGCTCCGGGCCCGGGCGGCCTCGGCGGCACCTACGCGGGTTCGCCGATCAGCTGTGCCGCGGCGCTCGCCGTGCTCGAGGTGATCGAGAAGGAGAATCTGACCGTGCGCGCGAACGCGGTCGGCGCGCTCATCAAGCAGCGGCTCAATGGCCTGCGCTCGAAGCACGGACTCACCTGTATCGGCGAAGTGCGCGGCCTCGGCGCGATGATTGCGCTCGAGCTCGTCAAGAACGACGACGCGGAGCTGCCGGATCCGGAGCTGACGAAGGCGCTGGTGCAGCGCGCGGCGGCCAACGGACTCCTGATCCTCTCTTGCGGCACGCGGCAGAACGTCATCCGCTTCCTCGCACCGCTGACGATCACCGATGCGGTGCTGGTCGAGGGCCTCGATATCCTCGAGCGCTCGCTCCTCGACGTCGCGGGCTCGGGCCGCGAAGCCAAGCGCGCCTGAGGCGACCGCCTGCCGCCGGCCACGCCGGCGGCGGGTGTCTCTAGTCGCGCGGCACCGGCCCGCACCAGCCGGGCAGGAAACTCGCCTCGTCGCTCCGCGCGAGCCTCAGCGCCTGTTCGAGGACCTGGGTAAAGCTGTCCTCGACGCGCGCCCGCTTGAAGCGGCGCCTCAGGAAATCGGCCCACAGGAACTCGCTGAACGGCGTCGTGTCCTTGGCGAACCCGCCGGCGTGCCGCAGTTCACCCGCGAGGCTGCGGTAGGGATCGTCGAGTAGACCCGAGACGCGCCGTGGCAACGCGCTGTACGGTTGGCGCCGGCCCTTGTCGTCGAACGGGTGGATCCAGCCGCGGTTGTCGAGGTAGATCCAGAAGGCGTCCTTGTCGAGCCGGCACAGGTCGGCGACGACCGTGATGGCGATCTTCTTGACCCCTTCCTCGTGCAGGGCGAGCGCGAGGTGGTGGTGGTCGATCACGTAGTACCGCTCCTTCGGGCCGCGGATCACCGGGATCAGGTGACGACCGAGGAACTCCCCCTTGCGACCGACGGTGCGCCAGTGCTTGCGCTTCGCGCGGACCTCGCGCATGCCGACGGTGATCTGTGTCGGATACAGGTCCTCGATGGCGACCGCCTGCAGCATCAGGTCGCGTACGTCGTGCATGGTCCCAACTCCCCGTTGCGCCGGCGTCGTGCCGGAATTTGATTCTGCTGAGGGCACGCAGTGGGCGACAGCCGGCTGGCGCCCCCGCCGCGCTCAGTGCGGCTCTGCCATCAACACCGTGAATGTGTCAGGAAGCGGCGACGCGCGTGCCGGCCGCTGCCCGGCTACGGGCGTTGGCGTCGGGCCGAACTCGGCGGTCACGAGATAGACGCGGTGCGAGACGGGATCGAGAGCCATCGTCCGGGCGCCGCGCGCCGTCGCGAGCGTCTCGAGGACGCTGAACCGGTCGCCCGCGTCCGCACGTGCGACGGTCAGCGAGCCTTCGCCGTTCGAGCTGAACACCAGGCCGCGGTCGGCATCGAAGGCGACCGCATCGGGGCCGCCGCCAATCGGGACCTCGGCGATCCGCGTGCCGTCGCGCGAGTCCGTGACGACCATGCGCCGGTTCGAGCAGACCGAGAAGAGGCGGTGCCGCGCGCCATCGAGCGCGATGCCGGTGGGCTCCTCGCAACCAGGGAGGTTCCAGGTCGCGACGACGGCAGCCCGTGCCGCGTCGATCACGACGATCTGTCCGGTCGAACTCTCGATGTTGACGTACACGCGCCCGGATCCGTCGATCGTCGCGAACTCGGGTTTGTCCGGGACCGCGACGGTCGCGACGACGGCGAGCGTCTTCGCATCAAGCACCGTTGCGTCCTTGCTCGGGCCGTTGAACGTAAAGAGGCGTCCGCTGCCCTCGTCGAAGACGATCGCATCCGGATTGACACCCGGAATCTTGACTTCGCGCAGCACCGCGAGCGTCTCGTAGTCGAATTCGGTGACGCTGTTGGCGCGGCCGTTGCTCGTGAAGCCGCGTTTGAGGCCCGGTGCAAGCGCGACTCCGTGGACGCCGGAGGTACCGGGGATGTGCCCGAGCACGCTTGCGTCCTTGAGAGAGAGGACGTCGACGTGATCGCCGCGGGTCACGAACAGGCGCGCTCGGGCAGGATCCGCCGTCAGGTAGTCCCAGCCGCCGGGCCCGCCGATCTTCCAGCGCCCCGCGAGCGCATAGGGACCGTCGCCGGCCTCCGCCGCGGGGACGGCACCGACAAGCGCAAGGAGGCCCGTGGCGAGGAGCAGCACGAGCCCCGCGGCCGTCATGATCCTGGTGTGTGTCAGCATCTTTCGGGTCTCCCGCCGGAATGCCGGCGCGATGAGCTAGCGGCGCGCAGGGGCCGCTTCGAACGCACTCGAGAAATCCTGGACCACGGCATCGCGCGGGCCGAGCGGATCCAGGCCGAAGCGGTGCTCGATGGTCGCCACGATCGATGTTGTGTCGTGGCTCGCCGTGTCGACGACGAACGATGCCTTGAGATGCGGTGAGAGCACCAGCGCCGGAATGCGCGTGCCCGGTCCCCAAACGTCGTGCGGGCCGTTCTCGTTGCCCTGGCCCGGCGGCGAGACGTGGTCCCACTGGCCACCAAATTCATCGTACGTGACGATGATCAGCGTATCGCGGCCGCAGGCGCTCTCGCTCACCGCGCGCAGGAGTCGCACCAGGTGATCGCTGCCGTGCGGCTCGCTCGCGTAGCCCGGGTGCTCGTTCTCGGCGCCGATCGGCTTCACGAAGCTCACGGCCTTGAGCTGGCAGCGGCTCTTCGAGCGGCGCGCAAGGGCGAGGAACTCCGCCTCGTCGCGCAGGTGCGCGGCGCGGCTCGCGGCGCCTGCGGGCGTCGCCGGATCGAAGGCCGCGAAGTAGTTGAGCGGCTGGTGGTGGAACTGGAAGAGCGAGTCTGCGCAGTACGGGAACACCGCGTGTGCGATCGCGTGCGGGTCGGTGCACTCGCTGCCCGCGCCGTTGGTCCAGCCGGGCGCGCCGCGCGCGCCGCTCGCATTCGACCAGCCGCCCGAGTACCACGCCCAGTCGATGCCCGCGCCGCTCAGGCGGTCGCCGATCGTCGGGTTGGTCAGCGGGGCAAGGCGCTTGCTGTCCGCGAGGCCCGGGGGGTAGGGCTCGAAGAACGGCATCATCGTGTTGACGGCGTAGTCGCCGCAGGCGCGTCCGGCCGGAACGTCCGGACCGCAGCGCACCGCGAGTGCGCCGTCGCGCTGCTCGACGCCGGCGGGCTCCGGGACGTAGTACGCGTAGGCGGTCGGGAATCCACTCGCATCGAGGATCGAGTGCCGGTCGAGCTTCGAGCCGTCGCTGACGGCGTTCGCAACCTGCGGGGTTGCGGCCGCGATCAGCCACTGGTGATTGAGGAAGGAGCCGCCGAAGGCCGCCTGGAACATGGCGTCCGCGACCGCGTAGCGCGGGTGGCCGCGCGAGTGCAGGTAGCGGTACACCGGTAGCCGATGCGTGTCGTAGTGGCCGACCACGAGGCCGGTCGCGTCACTGCCGGTTGCGTAGCGGTCCTGGCGCCCGCCGTCGATCTGGTACTGCTCCTGATAGAAGCGGTGCACGAAGTCGCGCGTGCAGCCCCCGGGTAGTCCCGCGCCCTTGCGGACGCCTTTCGGCACGCCGTCGTCAAGGGCACCGGGCTTCGGGCAGGTGAAGTCCGTCGCCGCGATGTAGTCATCGATCGTGAACGGTGCGTTCCTGAACGCGCTCTCGAAGCGGGTGCCGGTCGTCGTGTCGGTGCAGCTCCCGACGAGCGGCGGCACCGTGAGGTTAACGTCGCTCTGTGGCAGGCATTCGAACGCGACGCCCTTCTGGTTGACCTGCGTCACGTGCGCGGCCGGCGCATCGGCGAGCCCGTTCACACCCTCCCAGCCGCCGTAGAGGTTGTCGAAGCTGTGGTTCTCCTCGTAGATCACCACGAAGTGCTTGATCGCGGCGAGGCCCGCGGCATCCGCGACCGGCGCGCCGACGGCAAGCGCGACGGCGAGCGCGACCCCCGATCCCACGGAAGGGTGGTGCGCGGCCACGGCCATCAGAACGCGCTCACGCCAGTGAGC
>CAYNCY010000379.1:0-4401 GCA_964395195.1 uncultured Steroidobacteraceae bacterium | reverse complement strand
GGCGCTTGCCGTCGGGCGATGGCGAGGCACCGTAGTGGAGCGCGTGAGTGAGTTGGTACGGGATCGTGATCGGTGTCACCGCCCCGAGGGCGCCTGTCGCTCCGAGCAGGAGTCCAAGGCAGGATAATCGGGCAAGACGCCCGGCCCATTGTGGTGCGTTCTGCATGGCTAGCCCCCGGGTCGTCGGCACCGGCCGGGCGGAGGATCCGCCCGGTTCGGAGATACATGCTTAGCGAACCCAGTCGTGCAGAGAGGCCCATTCGTCGCGATTCACGGGCGTCCCATCGCGTCCGGCAGGGTGCCCAGCCTCGCGGTCCGGACGCCTTCGAGGTTAACCTCGCCGGCGCCTCGTTATCCGAAGGCTCGCCCATGCGCACATTCCAGGCACTTGCACTCCTGGCACTTCTGGGACCCGCGCTGCCGGCTCCTGCCGAGACATCATCGACTCCGATCACCATCAGCATCGAGAGCAACCGTCCCGGCGCCACGATCGACCGGCACATCTTCGGGCAGTTTGCCGAGCACCTGGGCTCGGGGATCTATGGTGGGATCTGGGTCGGCGAGAAGTCGCCCATCCCCAATACCCGCGGCATCCGCAACGACGTCGTCGCGGCGCTGAAGGCCCTGCACGTTCCGGACGTCCGCTGGCCGGGCGGCTGCTTTGCGGACGAGTACCACTGGCGAAGCGGCATCGGCCCCGCCGACAAGCGCCCGACGACGCTGAACACGAACTGGGGCGGCGTCATCGAGACTAACTCGTTCGGCACGCGCGAGTTTCTAGACTTTATCGAACAGATCGGCTCCGAGGCGTACCTCAGCGGCAACGTGGGCTCGAGCGATCCGCGCGAGATGGCGGAGTGGCTCGAGTATTTGACGTCCGACAGGGCGACGACGCTTCAGAGGCTCCGCGCGGCCAACGGACATCCCGCGCCGTACTCGATCCCCTTCTTCGGGGTCGGCAACGAGAGCTGGGGGTGCGGCGGCTCCATGAGCCCCGAGCGCTACCTCAGCGAGTTCCGGCGCTTCGCGACGTACGCCAAGAACTTCAATCCTGCTCAGACGGGCGACCACCACATGAAGAAGGTGGCGTCGGGCGCCGACACCGCCGACTTCAACTGGACCGAAGTACTGATGAAGGACTATCCGGGCAACGGCTGGAGCGAGATGGACGCGCTGTCGCTCCACTTTTACTCGGGCTTCGAGAAGTGGCCACCCAACCGGCCCGCGACCGGGTTCGACGAGGCGAACTACGCCGCCGTACTCAAGACGACGCTGCGGATGGAGGAACTCGTCCGCAGGCATTCGGCAATCATGGACCGCTACGATCCCGGGAAGAAGGTCGCGCTCGCGGTGGACGAGTGGGGAGCCTGGTACACGCCAGCGCCCGGCACGAACCCCGGATTCCTGTACCAGCAGAACTCCGAGCGCGATGCGATCGTCGCGAGCCTCAACCTCAACATCTTCGCGCGCCACGCGGATCGCGTGCGCATGGCCAACATCGCGCAGATGATCAACGTGTTGCAGGCGATGATCCTGACGGACGGCGCGAAGATGCTCCTGACGCCGACCTATCACGTCTTTCGGATGTACGTGCCGTTCCAGGACGCGACGTTCATCCCGGTAACCTACGAGCCCGGCCACTACGAGGCGGGCAGCGTGACGTTGCCGCGGATCGACGTGCTGGCCGCCCGCGCGAAGGACGGCAAGGTCCATGTCGCGCTCACGAACCTCGATCCCAGCGCGGCCATCGACGTCACGCTGGGCTTTCCGCGGGCCGGCGCGACCCGTGCCACGGGCGAGACGCTCACGGCTCCCAGCATCGACAGCGTGAACACCTTCGAGCAGCCCGACACCGTGCGGCCGAAGCCGATCGGCGCCGAAGCGAAGGGTGGAGCGCTGGTGCTGCACCTCCCGCCCGAGTCCGTCACCGTCGTCGAACTCGACTAGCGGGTCGAGCCTCTACTCCGCCGTGCCGCGACCGAGACCGGGCGCGAAGCGCCCGCGCAGCATCGCAAGACTGACGAGCACCGAGACGCCGACGACGATCAGCGTCCCGGTGACGTTGATGAGCGGGTTCACACCCACGCGCACGGTCGAATAGACCAGCATCGGCAACGTCGTGTTCGCCGGACCCGCGAGAAAGCTCGAGGTAATCACATCATCGAACGACAGCGTGAACGCGAGCATCCATCCGGACAGGAGCGCGGGGAGCGCGAGCGGCAGCGTCACCGTCAAGAGCACCCGAAGCGGGCGCGCGCCGAGATCGCGTGCCGCCTCCTCGAACGAGGGATCGAGTCCCGACAGGCGCGCAAACACAACCGACGCGCAGATCGGCAGGCCCATCGTCGCGTGGCCGATCACGAGCGGCACGAAACCCTTGCCGAGCGGCAGGCCCGTCAGCGACTCGAGCCCCACGAACAGCATCAGGAGCGAGAACCCGATCAGGATCTCCGGCACGAAGAGCGGCACCGCGAGGAGTCCGGTGAGCACGCCGCGCGCACGAGACGTGCGTCGCTGAGCGAGCGCGTAGCCCGCGACGGTGCCGAGCATCGTCGCCACGGTCGCGGCGACCGCAGCGAGCAGGAGCGATCGCGCCGCCGCATCCCGGAATCCGTCGTTGTCGAGGATTTCCCGGTACCAGCGCAGCGAGAACCCCGTCCAGATGCCGACGACCGGCGAGCCGCTGAACGAGTAGAGCGCGATCCAGCCGATCGGCACGTACAGGAAGCCGAGTCCCAGGATGAGCGCCACGCCGCGCCAGCGAGGTGGCCGCCGGCGGGCGCTCATGCATCCCCCGTGCGCGCGGGAGCGAAGCGTCGCAAGAGCAGGAAGGGGACCACGAGCAGCGCCAGCGTCAGGAACGCGATCGAGGCCGCCGTCGGCCAGTCGCGGTTCGCGAAGAACTCGTTCCAGAGGACGCCACCGATCATGATCGTGTCGGTGTTGCCGACGAGGTCGGGAATGATGTACTCGCCGACCGCCGGCACGAACACGAGCACCGCGCCCGCAATGAGCCCTGGCAACGACATCGGGAACGTCACCGTCCAGAACGCGTACGCAGGTCGCGCACCGAGGTCGGACGCCGCCTCGATCAGGTCCCGCGGCAGGCGCTCGAGCACCGCGTACATGGGCAGGATGAAGAAGGGCACGTACGAGTAGACCATCACGAGGAGCACGGCGAGCGGCGAGTAGAGGATGTGCACGGGCCGGTCGATGAGCCCGAGCGCGAGGAGCAGGTGGTTGACGGGACCCGAATCGCGGATGAGTCCCATCCAGGCGTAGGTGCGCATCAGGAACGACGTCCAGAAAGGCAGCACCGAGAGCAGCACGTAGATGCGCCGGCGCCGTTCGGGCGCGAGCGCAATCGAGTAGGCGATCGGGTAGCCGATCAGTACGCAGAGCAGCGTCGTTGCGAGCGCGTTGACGAGCGCGTTCCCGAACGCCGAGCGGTAGAGCGAGTCGCTGGCAACGGCGCCGAGGTTCTGGAGCGTCAGGTGGGCGGTGAGGTGACCGCCCGCCATCTCGAGCAGCGGCCGGATCGGCGGCACCCGGTCCGCGACCTCGGCGAAGGAGAGGCCGAGCACGAGCGCCATCGGGAGCGCCACGAGCACGAGGAGCCAGCCGAGCGGCAACGCCACCGCGACGCGGTCGAGGACCGACGTCCTGTTTGCTCTCACGAGAAGAGCACCACGGCGGCCGATGCCGCGAAGCCGACGTGCACGACCGTTCCGGCCTCGAGCGCCCCGTCCGTGGCGTGATCGCCGTGGACGAGCGTGGCCTCGACGAGGGTGCCGCGATCAAGCCGGATCTCGGCGCGCGTCATGTCACCGAAGTACGCGAGGGCAACGACCGTACCCCGAAAGTCATTGGCAAGTCCCGTCGGCTGCCTCGACACCGTCATCCGCTCGGGCCGGATGGCCGCGGTCCCGTTGCCGCTGGCCGTCCGGTCGGCGCACTCGACCCGAAGCCGCGCCCCGTCCGCGCACTCGAGCGCCGCGTCCGCGCCGCCGGTCGCCACGAGCGCCCCCTCGAAGAGGTTCACCCGCCCGATGAACCGGGCGACCATCCTTGTCGCCGGCCGGTCGTAGATCTCGCGCGGCGAGCCGAGCTGGACGATCTTCCCCGCCGCCATCACCGCGATGCGATCGGCGACCGACATCGCCTCGTCCTGGTCGTGGGTGACCAGGATGAACGTCGTGCCGACGTCGCGCTGGATGCGCACGAGCTCGCGCTGCATTTCTTCCCGAAGCCCGCGATCGAGCGCCGCCATCGGTTCATCGAGCAGCAGCACCGCCGGACGCTTGACGAGGCAGCGCGCGAGCGCGACGCGCTGGCGCTGGCCGCCCGAGAGCTGCTCGGCCTCGCGATCGGCAAGGCCCTGCAGGCGCACGAGATTGAGCG
>CAYNCY010000378.1:0-4406 GCA_964395195.1 uncultured Steroidobacteraceae bacterium | reverse complement strand
GCAGTGCAAGCCGAACCCGTGGAAGGAGTTCTCGGAGAACTACAACCGCGACGATCACGTCTCGGGCCAGATCAAGTCGATCACCGACTTCGGCATCTTCATTGGTCTGTCGGGCGGCATCGACGGTCTCGTGCACCTCTCGGACATCTCCTGGGACGTGCCCGGCGAGGAAGCCGTGCGCAACTACCAGAAGGGCCAGCAGGTCGACGCCGTCGTGCTGTCGATTGACCCGGAGCGCGAGCGCATCTCGCTCGGCATCAAGCAGCTCGCCAAGGACCCGTTCTCGGCGTTCATCGCCCAGAACCCGAAGGGCAGCATCGTCAAGGGCACCGTCAAGGAAGTCGACGCCAAGGGCGCCGTCATCGACCTCGGCGGCGGCATCGACGGTTACCTGCGAGCTTCGGAGCTCGCGCGTGATCGCGTCGAGGACGCGCGCACGGTTCTGAAGGAGGGCGATGAGATCGAGGCCCGCTTCACGGGCGTCGATCGCAAGTCGCGGGCGATCGCGCTCTCGATCAAGGCGAAGGAAGTGCACGAGGAGCAGGAGGCCATGCAGGCCTACCGGACGGACTCGCCGACCGGCACCAGCCTCGGGGACCTCCTCAAGGAACAGATGAGCGATCGCGACAACAGCTGAGTACGCGGTGCGACCGGCGCGCAAGCGCCGGTCGTACGAGGACCGCGACTCGACTCAACGTAGTACGAACGACGGCGGACGGCCTGCATGACAAAGTCGGAACTGATCGAGATCATTACTGCGAAGCAGAAGCACCTGCCGTCGAAGGACGTGGAGCTTGCGGTCAAGCAGATCCTCGAGATCATGAGCGACGCGCTCGCCACGGGCGAACGCATCGAGATCCGCGGCTTCGGCAGCTTCGCGCTGCATTTCAGGCCGCCGCGCCAGGGCAGGAACCCCAAGACCGGCGAGACGGTCGCCCTCTCGGGCAAGCACGTGCCGCACTTCAAGCCGGGCAAGGACCTGCGTGAGCGGGTCAACGACGGGCAGCACTTCCCGATCCGCGAATAGCCGACCGGCGCGTTGCCGGCCGAAAACCTGCCGATCGACACGTAGGATGGGCGCTGACTTAAGCGTGCCGGGCCCGCATGCTAGATTGCGGTGCAGACCCCGAGGGCTTGCGCCATGACCCGCCGCCTCATTGCCGCGATCCTGTTCGTTCTGCTTGCGCTCGTCTGCGCGGGCTTCGTGCGACTCAACAACGGGACGCTTCAGATCGAATACCTCTTCTCGAGCTCGAACACGACCGCCGGGCGCGCCCTCGTCGTTGCCTTCGTCGCCGGCTGGCTGGTCGGCGCGGCCGGCGCACTCGCCTATGCGCTCAAGCTCGTGCGCGAGCGTGCCGAGCTTGCGAAGGCGCTCAAGCTCGCCGAAGGCGAGGTGCGCACGCTCCGGGCCACGCAACCCGCGCATGCGCGCTAGCTGGGTCGAAGGCGTACTGATCCTGACCGGCGCGATCGTCGGCTGGTACGCCACGCGTCGCTGGCGCATCGGCACGACGCCGACGCCCTCGCGCCTGCCCTCGAGCGACTACCTGCAGGGCCTCAACTACCTCGTCAACGAGCAGCCCGACCGGGCGGTCGAGGCGTTCCTGCGCGCCGTCGCGGTCGATCGCGACACGGTCGAGACGCAGTTCGCGCTCGGTGCGCTCTTTCGGCGCCGCGGCGAGACGGATCGCGCGATCCGCATGCACCAGAACCTGATGACGCGGACGGAGCTCGACCCCGTGCACCGCGAGCAGGCGACCTATGCGCTCGCGCAGGATTACCTCCGTGCCGGGCTCTACGACCGCGCGGAGAAGCTGCTCCTGTCGCTCTCGACGGCGGGCACCTACCGCATTTCGGCGCTTCGTGACCTGTGCCGGGTCTACGAGGTCGAGCACGATTGGGAAAAGGCCATCGAGTCCCACCGTGAACTTGCCCAGGTCGCCAATCCCGCCCAGCCGCTCGCCATCGCGCACTACTGGTGCGAACTCGCCGCCGCCGCGATGGCCGACAAGGACTTCGAGACGGCGGGTCGCCATCTCGCGGCCGCCCGCGCCGAGCAGCGGCGCTTCCCGCGGGGTGCTCTCTTGAGGGCGGATCTGGCGGTTGCGACCGGCGATCCGGAGGCGGCGCTGCCGCTCCTGAAGCGCGTCGCGATCCATCATCCCGTGCTCGCAGGCGAGGTCCTGCCGCGGCTCGTGAAGGCACTCAAGGCCGCGAACCGCGAAGCCGAGATCGGCCCGACGCTCAAGGAGCTCGCGGGCGAGGGGCGGGAAGTCGCCGATGCGCTCGCCTACGCCGCGATCGTGTCGGATGACCTCGACTCGCCCGGCCTTCTCGACCTCGCGCGCGACTACGTGGCGCGCGAGCCGACCGTCCACGAGATGGTCGAGGCGCTCCTCCCGGCCGGCACCGCGCTCGATACGCCGGTGCTCACGCGGCTTTGCACGGCGCTGCGCCGCCAGGCGCAGCGGGCGCCCCGGTTCCAGTGCGTCGAGTGCGGGTTCTCGAGCACCGCCCACTACTGGCAGTGCCCGGGCTGCAAGAGCTGGGACAGTCTCAGGCCGCTGACGCCGACGGAGCTCCTCGCACCGCTCGCGAACCGGCGCCAGCGCGCCGGGCGCGTCGCGGCGCCGTAGGTCCCTCGATCCCTTCACCGTCACGATCGCGCCATAAGGTTTCGTCATGCCGAAGACATCGCCCGTCCGCACCGTCGTGTTCCCCGTCGCGGGTCGTGGCACGCGCTTCCTGCCCGCCACCAAGGCGAGCCCGAAAGAGATGCTGCCGGTCGTCGACAAGCCGCTGATCCAGTACGCGGTGGAGGAGGCGCTGCAGGCGGGCGCCACCCAGCTCGTCTTCGTCACGGGCTCGAGCAAGCGCGCGATCGAGGACCATTTCGACTCGGCGCCCGAGCTCGAGGCGGCGCTCGAGGCGCAAGGCAAGACCGAGCTCCTCAAGTCGCTCAGAAGCCTCGTGCCCTCGAGCGCGACCTGCATCTACATCCGCCAGGCGGCGCCGCTCGGCCTCGGCCACGCGGTGCTGTGCGCCCGGCCCGTGGTCGGCAACGCGCCCTTCTTCGTGCACCTCGCGGATGACCTGATCGATGCGCCGGTGCCGTGCCTGAAGCAAATGGCCGACGTCTACGCCGAGTTCGGCGGCAGCGTCCTCGGCGTCCAGACCGTCGAGCGCAGCGAGACCGACAAGTACGGCATCGTCGCGGCCGATCCGATCCGTGAGCGAATCTCGCGTGTCACGAAGATGGTCGAGAAGCCCAAGCCCGACCAGGCGCCCTCGACGCTCGCGGTCGTCGGTCGTTACCTGCTGAGCGGCACCGTGTTCGACAAGCTCGAGAAGGTGGGGCGGGGCGCCGGTGGCGAGATCCAGCTCACCGACGGCATCGCGGCGCTCATCGGCGAGGAGGACGTGTTCGCCTACGCCTTCGAGGGCAAGCGCTACGACTGCGGCAGCAAGCTCGGCTACCTCGAGGCGACGGTCGAGTACGGGCTCAAGCACCCCGAGCTCGGGCCTGAGTTCGTGAACACGCTCGCGCGGATCCTCGCGGATCGCCTGCGTCGCGGCTGAAGGGTCGCTCGCGCCAATTTGCCGACGGGAGGGCACGTTCATGCGCGAGCGCCTCCTTCTGACCGTAGCCGCAGCGACGCTGGCTCTGAGTTACTGGGTGGCGGTCGCATGCGCACTCGGCGTTGCGGCGGCCTATTGGATACCGGCGATGTTGTGGCTCGGGCTTGTCCCGAAGCACGGTCCCACCCCTCAATGGCATCTGCTGGCGACTGAACTCTCGCTGCAGACAATCGCGATAGTGGTGGTTTCAGCTCCGTTCGCCTGGGTCGTCGGGCGCTTCTACAAGCGGCTCGCGACGGTGGTGGCTGCGGCCATGGCCCTGCTGGCAGTGGTGGGAACGTACGCACCGTTCCAGTTCGAGGTCTTCGAGACCGGAGAATCATTTTTTCGGGCGCGCTGGCTCGTGGAAGCGATCGAGACTTGCTTCATTTTGCCGATCTTGGTTTGGATCGTGCAGCGGCTGCCCGCCAGCTATCGGTTGGAACGGCCGGGAGCGAGAAAGAACCCTATAACTATGTAGAGGCCATGTAGGGAACGCGCATCTTACGAGCCGGTCGTCCGATGCCGTGGCTAAATCGCCGCGACGCAGTCGATCTCGAGGTCGAAGTGCCCGGCCCACACGGGCACGCAGATGAAGATGCGAGCCGGCGGATCGACCGGGAAGTAGCGCCGGTAGACCTCATTCACCGACTGGAAGGCATCGAGCGAGGTGCAGTACACGTTGCACTTGAGCACGTTCTCGAGCGAGGAGCCCGCCGTCTCGACGCAAAGCTTCAGCTGCTCGAGCACAAGCTCCGCCTGGCGCTCGATCGGGCCCCCGACGA
>CAYNCY010000377.1:0-4426 GCA_964395195.1 uncultured Steroidobacteraceae bacterium | reverse complement strand
CACGTGGCGGGTCAAGACGCCCGACCGCGAAATCGCGGCACGCGTCGTCGTCAACGCTGCCGGGGGCTGGGCCGACGAGGTCGCTGCGCTAGCCGGAATCGCGCCGCTCAAGCTGATTCCTTACCGACGCACCGCATTCACGTTCGACGCACCGAGCCGCGAAAGCTCCGACCGGTGGCCGATGGTGATCGACTGCGAGGAGCAGTTCTATTTCAAACCGGACGCGGGCCGGGTTCTCGGATCACTGTCCGAGGAGGCAGCCTCGCCGCCGTGCGATGCGCAGCCCGAGGACCTCGACGTCGCGATCGCGGTGGACCGTATCGAATCGGTGCTCAACTTCCCGATCCGGCGCGTGATCCGGTCGTGGGCCGGGCTTCGGACCTTTGGTCCCGACCGCAATCCCGTCTCCGGCTTCGACGAGACGGCCCCCGGCTTCTACTGGCACGCCGCACTCGGCGGCTACGGTATGCAGACCTCGGCCGCGCTCGGCGCATTCGCCGCCGCGGCGATTGCCGGCGAGGACGTGCCGGCCGATCTCGCCGCGCACGGCGTGCGCGCCGCGGACTTGGCGCCCGCGCGACTCAGGCGCTAGCGCCGTTCAGGCCTTCGGGACGACGCCACCCGGGGTCAGTTTGTCGAGCGCGGCGGGCAGGATCTGCGAGAGCTTCGCTGTCAGTTCGGGCACCGAGAGCCCCGCTTTCGCCGCCAGTTCCTGCACGGCAGTGGAGCCAAGCACCTGCTGGATCTGATCTGCCGTGATCGGTTGGTTCGGGCCCGTGCCGACCCACGAGCGCACCGTCGAACCGAAACCCTGCTTCTCGAACTGGTTGACGACGCCCTGCACGCCGCCGTTCTGCTCGAGCACGTGATTCACGACACCGACCATTGCGGCGCCCACGACGCCACCGAGCAGTCCGTCGAACATTCCCATGCTTTTCTCCCTGATCAAGCCTGACAGCGGCTTCCCCTCATTGTACGGGCACCTGGCCGCACGCGGATGATCGCGCTCAGCCGGTGGCCGCGAGTTCCCTGAGGATGCCGCCGATCTTATCGACCTCGCCCAGCGTGTTGTAGTGCGCGAAGCCAATGCGGACGACGCCGCCCGTGTCGCGGACGCCGAGAGCCCCGGCAATCTCGTACGCGTAGAACGAGCCGTTCCAGACGTAGATATTACGGCGCGCGAAGGCCTCGGCGACCGACGCAGCCGGGTGCCGGCCAACGTTAAAACTGAAGGTCGGCACGCGCGCGCCGCCACCGGCGCCAGGTCCGAACAGCCGGATGTTGGGGAGTTCGCGCGCGATTGAGAAAAAGCGGTCGGCGAGCGCGTTCTCGTGCGCCGTCGCGGCGCTGAAACCTCGCTCGAGGCGGAGCCGCAGGCCGTCGCTCGACTTTGCGCCGCCGAATCGCTCACCCACCCAGGCCATGTGCTCGATCGCACCAACCGTGCTCAATTGCGCTTCGAACGACGGTGTGCCGGGCGCGTGACGGTACGGCATCGTGTCCGCGCAGGGCCGCACCTTGAGCGGCTTGAGCCGGGCGGCAAGTTCCGCGCGGATGTAGGCGAGGCCGGCATGGGGGCCAAAATATTTGTACGGGGACGTGACGAGGAGATCGCAGCCGATCGCCGCGACGTCGATCAAAAGATGCGGCGCCGACTGCACGGCATCGACGACGGTGACGGCGCCGACCTTCCGTCCGGCGGCGACGATGCGCTCGACGTCGTTGATCGTGCCGAGCAGATTGCTTGCGTGATTGCAGGCGACCAGCCGCGTGCGCGGCCCGATCAGCTGCTCGAGCGAGTCGTATCGATACTGGAACGTGTTTGTGTCGAACTCCAGCCACTTGACCGTGACCCCACGTTCCTCCGCGGCGATCAGCCACGGCGCGATGTTGGCATCGTGATCCATTCGCGAGACGACGATCTCATCGCCCGGCGCCCAGTCACGCGCAAGCATCCGCGAGAAATGGAAGAGAAGCGTCGTCGTGTTGAGGCCGAACACGACCTCCTGCGGGCTGCCGGCACCGAGGAAGGTCGCGGCGGTCGCGTGCGCCGCCAGCATCGTCTCCTCCGCGAGGCGCGAAGTCCGAAAGACTCCGCCGTCGTTCGCACAATGGTCGACCATCGATTCGCGCATGCGCTCGAGCGCACGCGCGGCAACCTGCGTGCCGCCCGGGGCGTCCCCGTAAAGGCGTGCGACGCCCTCGTCCTTGAGTGCCAGCGCCGGAAACGCGCCGCGAATTTCGTCGTCATTCCAGGTGGGTACGGAACTCGGCATGGAGACCTCGTGCACGGCGGGAGCCCATCGATCCCCGCCTCGCGGGGACGCCTAAGGTAGCCGTGCGGCGGCCCGTTGTCAGGACTCATTGGCCGATCGCCCGATACCCGTGGTTATCATTGACAGCAGCGGCAGGCTAGACTCCGCGCGACGGGTTCGAGGGCGGTTGGCGTTGACGCGCCGGCCGGTCATTGCAGAAAAGCGCGACGCTGCGGCCATCCGCAGATGCCGGAATCCAGGCCGATTGCGCGGCGCGCAGCTCGCCGGGAGCGGGAGAACCAGATGCTCAACAGATTCCTCGTTCGCCTTCTCGCGCTGGCAGCGCTCGCCAGCGCCGGCGCTGCCCCCGCCGCGACGCCGGCAGCCCTCGAGGCTGCGGCCAAAGTTGGCTGGGAATGGGGGGTCAAGATTCCGCTTCGCGACGGCGTGCACCTCAACGCGACCGTGTACCGCCCCGCGGGCGCGCCGGCACCCGCGCCCTGCATTTTCACGCTCACGCCCTACATCAGCCAGAGCTATCACGATCGCGGCATGTACTTTGCCTCGCACGGCCTCCCGTTCCTGATCGTGGACGTACGCGGCCGCGGCAACTCGGAGGGCGAATTCCGTCCCATGATCCAGGAAGCGCACGACGGCTACGATATCGTCGAGTGGCTCGCGCGCCAGCCGTACTGCAACGGCAAGGTTTCGATGTGGGGCGGTTCGTACGCGGGCTATGACCAATGGGCGACGGCGAAGGAGATCCCGCCCCACCTCGCAACGATCGTGCCCGTCGCTGCGCCGGTCGCGGGCGTGGACTTTCCGGCAAACCACGGACTGTTCCGAACCTACGACATGCAGTGGCTGACCTTCGTCAGTGGCCATGCCTCGCAGGCGATGATCTTCGGCGACGATGCGTTCTGGACGTCGGCATTCCGCCGCTGGTACGAGTCGGGGGCACCGCTCAGGATCCTTGATCGGATCGTCGGCAATCCGTCGCCGATTTTCCAGGAGTGGCTGTCGCATCCGGAGGTCGATGCGTTCTGGGACTCGTACAACCCGACCGCGGCGGACTACGCCCGGCTCGAGATTCCGATTCTCACGATCACCGGCATGTACGACGACGACCAGCCAGGCGCGCTCGCGCACTACACCCGCTACATGCAGGCGGCGTCCGCCGCGGCCCGGGCCCGGCACTTCCTGATCATCGGACCCTGGGATCACGCGGGAACGCGAACGCCGCTGCCGGAGTTCAGCGGCCTCAAGTTCGGCCCGGCGAGCCTCGTCGACCTCCCGAAGCTCCACCTCGAGTGGTACGCCTGGACGATGAGCGGTGGCCCGCGCCCGGACTTCCTCAAGAAAGCCGTTGCGTACTACGTGACGGGCGCCGAGCGCTGGCGCTACGCCGACTCGCTCGAGGGCGTGACCGCGTCCTCGACTCCGCTGTATGTCGGCTCAAGCGGCGGGGACGCGACCGACGTGTTTGGCGGGGGTACCCTCGATGCGCGCCGTCACTCGGCGACCGGCTCCGACCGGTACGTCTACGATCCCAGGGACACGGGCATCGCCGCGGTCGAGGTGACGGCCGATCCTTCGTCAGCGACTGACGTGCGCGTGCTCCATGCCGCCAAATCGAAGCTCGTCTATCACTCGGCGCCCTTCGCCGAGGACACGGAATTGAGCGGCTTCTTTCGCCTCTCGGCGTTCATCGGCATTGACCAGCCCGACACGGACTTCATCGTCAGCGTCTACGAGGTGCTGGCCGACGGTACCAGCGTCCTTCTGACGACCGATGGAATGCGGGCCCGCTACCGCGAGAGTGATCGGGTCGGAAAGCTGGTACGCAGCCGCGGAGCGCTGCGCTACGACTTCAATTCGTTCACGTTCGCCTCGCGGCTCGTTCGTAAGGGCAGCCGACTCAGGCTCGTGCTCGCGGCCGCGGACTCGATCGGCTACGAGAAGAACTACAACTCGGGCGGTGTGGTTGCCGACGAGTCGGTGCGCGATGCGCGCCCTGTCACCGTGACCCTTTATCACGACTCGACCCATCCGAGCGCCCTTTATATCCCACGCGCGGTGGCCGAATCCGCTGCGCCGCCCAACTGATCGAAGTCGCAACCTCCAATGACCCTCGCCAGCCTGATTGACGGGCAGCTCGCTTATGGGCTTAC
>CAYNCY010000376.1:0-4432 GCA_964395195.1 uncultured Steroidobacteraceae bacterium | reverse complement strand
GGCGGCCAGGTTCCACAGGATCACGTTGCGGCTCCAGTTGCGCGTGGTATCGATCAGCATGCGCTTCACGGTGGCCGCGATGGCGATGGCCGCGCTGCCTGGCGTTTCGACGATCATCTGCTCGGTGAAGTAGATATTCTTGTCGGGGCGCGCGGTGTGCACCGCGCGCTACCGCGTGCTCGGCATCGATTACCTGGGCGGCAGCGGCGCCTCGACGGGTCCGAAACGCGGCGCCACCGACTTCCCGACACTGTCCGCGCGCGACCAGGCCGATGCGATCGTCGCGCTTCTCGATGCGCTCGACATCGCGCGGCTGCACGCCGTGGTCGGTGCTTCCTACGGCGGCATGGTGGCGCTTTCGCTCGGTGAGCGACACCCGACGCGGGTCAAGCGCCTGGTCGTCATCTCCGCGGCCGAGCGCGCGCATCCCTTGAGCGCGGCGTGGCGCTCGATCGAGCGCGAGATCGTGCGCTTTGGCATCGCGCGCGGCGACGGCACGGGCGGGCTCAAGCTCGCGCGCGCGCTCGCGATGACGACCTACCGGACGCCGCGCGAGTTCAAGGAGCGCTTCCAGGGCGAGGCCACCTTGAGTGACGGCCGCTGGCGCCTGCCGGTCGAGGACTACGTCTATGCTCGCGGCGATGCCTACGTCGCCGTGCACGTGCCGGAGGCGTTCGTCTGCCTCTCGGAGTCGATCGACCTGCACGCGGTGGATGCGAGCACGATTCCGACGCCGACGCTCGCGATCGCCGTGCGCGAGGACCAGCTCGTGCCGCTCGCCGACGTCGAGGCGCTCGTCGAGCGCCTGCCGAACGGCAGGCTCGCGATCCTGGAGTCGCGCTACGGCCACGACGCCTTCTTGAAGGAGGGACTCGAGTTCCTCCCGCTCCTCAGTTCCTTTCTCGCAGGACCCGCCCGATGACCGATTCGACCGACCCCCGCACGCGCGCCGTGCGCGCGGGACTTGACTCCGACCGCGCGCACGGCGCCGTGGTGCCGCCCATCTATCTGAGCTCGACGTTCTCCTTCGCCGAGTTCGGGGTCCCGCGCGAGTACGACTACTCGCGCTCGGGGAACCCGACCCGCGACACGCTCGGCAACGCGCTCGCCGAGCTCGAGGGCGGCGCGGGCGGCATCGTGACGGCGACCGGCATGGCGGCGGTGACGCTGGTTGCGCACCTGTGCCGCGCCGGGGATCTCGTGATCGCGCCGTTTGACTGCTACGGCGGCACGTTCAGGCTCCTCTCGGCACTGAAGCGCCAGGGTCACCTCGACGTCGAGTTCGTCGATCAGACCGATTCCGCGGTGCTTGGCGCGGCCCTGGCGCGCAAGCCCCGCCTGCTCTGGCTCGAGACGCCCTCGAACCCGCTCCTGCGGATCACCGACCTCAAGGCCGCGAGCGCGGCCGGCAACGCCGCGGGCGCCCTCGTCGCGGTCGACAACACGTTCCTGTCGCCGGCCTGGCAGCAGCCGCTCGCGCTCGGCGCCGATCTCGTGGTGCACTCGACCACGAAGTACCTGAATGGCCACAGCGACATCGTCGGTGGGGCGGTGATCGCGAAGTCCGAAGCGCTCCACGAGGAACTGGGCTGGTGGGCCAACTGCCTCGGCATCACGGGCGCCGCCTTCGATAGCTTCCTGACGCTTCGTGGCTTGCGCACGCTGCATGCGCGGCTCGCCGCGCACGCGGCGAGCGCCGAGGCCGTGGTCGCGCTACTCGCGAGCCACCCGGCGGTCGAGCGCGTCTACTACCCGGGTCTTCCGTCGCACCCGGGACACGCGATCGCGAGCCGCCAGCAGCGGTCGCCGGGCGCCATGGTCAGCTTCGAGGTCGCCGGCGGGATCCCCGCGGTCAAGGCGCTGCTCGATGGCCTCACGCTCTTCTCGCTCGCCGAGTCGCTCGGCGGCGTCGAAAGCCTGATTGCGCACCCGGCGACCATGACCCACGCGGCGATGGAGCCGGATGCGCGGGCGCGTGCCGGCATCACGGATCGGCTGCTGCGCCTCTCGGTGGGCACCGAAGCCCCGGGCGACCTCGTCCGGGACCTCGCCGCCGGACTCGATCGCGCGCGCGCGGCGCGCTAGGCGTCAGCGACTCGCGGCGAGCGCCGCGAGCACCGCATCGCCCGCAGCGCGGGTCGAGGCCGGTTTGCCGCGCGGGCGCAGGTCGGCGGTGCGCACCCCGGCCTCGAGCGCGGCAACGACCGCGGCTTCGAGCGCGCGCGCCTCGGTCTCGAGCGCGAGCGAATGCCGAAGCAAGAGCGCCGCCGACAGGATCGCGGCGTAGGGATTGGCGATGCCCTTGCCCGCGATGTCCGGGGCCGAGCCGTGGATCGGCTCGTAGAGGCCGCGCGTGCCCGAGCCGAGCGAGGCCGAGGCGCAGAGCCCGAGCGAGCCCGGCAGCATCGAGGCCTCGTCCGTCAGGATGTCGCCGAACATGTTCTCGGTGATCACGACATCGAAGTCGCTGGGGCGCCGCAGGAGATGCATCGCCGCCGCGTCGATGTACATGTGCTCGAGCTCGATGTCCGCGAACTCCGCCGCCATGATCCGCGTGACGACGCTGCGCCACAGACGCGACGTCTCGAGCACGTTCGCCTTGTCGACGGAGGTCAGCTTCTTCCGGCGCTGGCGCGCGAGGCGTCCCCCCAGGCGCGCGATGCGCTCGACCTCGGGGACGGTGTAGATGCAAAGATCGCTCGCCTCGGTCTCCGTGCGGGTCTTGGCGCCGAAGTAGATGCCCCCGGTGAGCTCGCGGATCACCATGATGTCGACGCCCGCGAGGAGCTCGGGGCGAAGCGGGGAGGCGTCGATCACGGCCTCGAAGCAGACGACCGGACGCAGGTTCGCGAAGAGGCCGAGCTCCTGTCTCAGCTGCAGGATGCCCTGCTCGGGACGAACCTTGAGGCTGGGGTCCGAGTAGCGCGGTGCGCCGATCGCGCCGAACAGGACCGCATCCGCGGTCTTGGCGAGTGCGAGGGTCGCTGGCGGGAGCGGGATCCCGGTCGCGTCCATCGCGGTCGCGCCGACCGGCGCCTCCTCGAGCTGCCACGAGTGGCCGTGGCGCTGGCCGACGGCCTCGAGGCAGCGCACGGCCTCGGCCGTGACCTCCGGGCCAATGCCGTCGCCCGGCAGGAGCGCGATGTGGGCCTTCACGGCGCGTGCCTCGCCTCGAAGGCATCGATCGCGGCGGCCTGCGAGAGGAGATAGCCCGTCTCGTCGACGCCGTTCAGGAGGCAGTAGCGCGCGAAGGGCTCGATCGCGAAGGTGACCTCGCCGCCGTCCTCGAGCACGAGCACCGAGCGCTCGAGGTCCACCGTGACCTCGGTACCGGGCGAGGCGATGAGCCGCGCGTGGGTCGCCTCGTCGACGACAATCGGCAGGAGCCCGTTCTTGAGCGCGTTGCTCCGGAAGATGTCGGCGATCTCGGTCGAGATCACCGCGCGAAAGCCGAAGTCGTAGAGTGCCCACGGCGCGTGCTCGCGCGAGGAACCGCAGCCGAAGTTCCGGCCGGCGACGAGCACGTGAGCGCCGGCCGCGGCCTGCGTGTTGAGCACGAAGGTCGGCAACGGCTGCCCGGTTGCGTCGTAGCGCCAGTCGGCGAAGAGGTGCTTGCCGAGCCCGTCGCGCGTCGTCGTCGTCAGGAATCGCGCCGGGATGATCTGGTCGGTGTCGATGTTCGTGCCCGGCATCACGACCGTGCGCGAGCGGAATTGCTTGATCGGTTCCATCGGGGCTCCCGCGGTCAGTGGATGAAGGCGCGGGGGTCCGCGATGCGACCCGCGATCGCGCTCGCGGCCGCGGTGATGGGGCTCGCGAGCAGCGTGCGGGCGCCGACGCCCTGGCGCCCCTCGAAGTTCCGGTTGCTGGTGCTGATGCAGTAGACGCCCTTGCCGACGAGGTCACCGTTCATGCCGAGGCACATCGAGCAGCCCGCCTCGCGCCAGTCGGCGCCGGCCGCGAGGAAGATGGCATCCAGACCCTCGGCCTCGGCGGCGCGCTTGATGTCCTGCGAGCCCGGCACCACGAGGAAGGTCACGCCCGGCGCGATCTTGTGGCCCTTCAGGACCGCCGCGGCGGCCCTGAGGTCGGACAGGCGCCCGTTGGTGCAGCTGCCGAGGAACACGTACTCGATCGGCTGGCCGAGGAGCGGCTGTCCCGCGGTCAGCCCCATGTACTCGAGCGCGCGGGCGTGCACGCCGTCATTGACGCGCACCGGGACCGTGCCCGTGACGGCGATCGACATGCCGGGGTTGGTGCCGTAGGTGATCATCGGCGCGATCGCGGCGGCATCGATCTCGATCTGTCGATCGAAGCGGGCGCCCGCCTCGGTCGGAAGCGTTCGCCAGCGCTCGACCGCCCGCTCGAACTCGGCGCCCGCGGGCGCGCGCGGGCGGTCCTTGAGGTACGCGTAGGTCGTCTCGTCGGGGGC
>CAYNCY010000375.1:0-4436 GCA_964395195.1 uncultured Steroidobacteraceae bacterium | reverse complement strand
ATGTTCGAGGACGTGTTCAAGGAGCTGCCACCGCACCTCAAGGAGCAGCGCGACGACATGCGCCGCGGGCGGGGCTGACGATGGCGCAGATGAACATGATCCAGGCGCTGAACGCCGCCATGGACATCACGATGACGCGCGACCCCTCGGTGGTCGTGCTCGGCGAGGACGTCGGCTACTTCGGCGGCGTGTTCCGCGTCACCGACGGCCTGCAACGCAAGTACGGCGTGCACCGGGTGCTCGACACGCCGATCGCCGAGGGCGGCATCATCGCGGCCTCGATCGGCATGGCGGTCAACGGCCTTCGGCCCATCGCCGAGATCCAGTTCGCCGACTACATCTATCCGGGCTACGACCAGATCGTCAGCGAACTCGCGCGCCTCAGGTACCGAAGCGCCGGTGCCTTCTCCGCGCCCGTGACGATCCGCACCCCGTGCGGCGGCGGCATCCGCGGCGGGCAGACGCACTCGCAGAGCCCCGAAGCGCTCTTTGCGCACGTCTGCGGCATCAAGGTCGTGATGCCCTCGAACCCCTACGACGCGAAAGGCCTCCTGATCGCGGCGATCGAGGACGACGACCCGGTGCTGTTCCTCGAGCCGAAGCGCCTCTACAACGGCCCCTTCGACGGTGACCCGAACAAGCCGGCGGTGCCCTGGAGCACCCACCCGAAGGGCGAGGTGCCGGATGGCCACTACCACGTGCCGCTCGGCAAGGCCGAGGTCGTGCGGCCGGGGAGTGCCGTCACCGTCATCGCCTACGGCACCATGGTGCACGTCGCCGAGGCGGCCGCGCGCGGCCTCGGGCTCGACGCCGAGATCATCGACGTGCGCTCGATCGTGCCGCTCGACGTCGAGACGCTCGTCACCTCGGTCGCCAAGACCGGCCGCTGCGTGATCGCGCACGAGGCCACGCGCTTCGCGGGCTTCGGCGCCGAACTCACTGCGATCATCCAGGAGCGGTGCTTCTGGCAGCTCGAGGCGCCGATCGAGCGCGTCGCGGGCTACGACACGCCGTACCCCCACGCCTTCGAGTGGGAGTACTTCCCGGGCACGGCGCGGGTCGCCGAGGCGCTGACGAAAGTCATGGAGGCACGATGAGCCGCTACGTCTTCAAGGTGCCGGATCTGGGTGAAGGCACGGTCGCGTCCGAGATCGTCGCATGGCGTGTCGCGGTCGGCGATGTGATCGCCGAGGACGCGCCGCTCGTCGAGATGTCGACCGAGAAGGCCGTGGTCGAGGTGCCATCGCCGGTCGGCGGTCGCATCGTCTCGCTCGGCGGAACCCCGGGCGACACCATCGCCGTCGGCGCCGAGCTCGTCGTGTTCGAGACGGACGCGGGCGCACCCGCGGCCACCGCCGCACCGGTGCCGATCGCCGTGGCCGCACCCTCGCCGCCGGCGAACCTCACCGTCGTTGCGAACGGGAACGGCGCGGCCGCCCCGGCGGCGGGTCGCATCATGGCGTCCCCGGCGACGCGCCGCCGCGCGCGCGAGGCGGGCATCAATCTCGCCGCGGTGCCGGGCTCGGGGCCCGGCGGACGCATCGCGCGCGCTGACCTCGACGCCGTGCTCTCGGGCCAGCCCGCGGCGCCCGTCGCCGCGGCGCGAAGTGCCGGGACCCGCCGCGTCGCGCGCTCGGGCACCGAGGAGATCAAGGTCATCGGCGTACGGCGTGTGATCGCGACGCGGATGAGCGAGGCGAAGCGGAACATCCCGCACTTCTCCTACGTCGAGGAGATCGACGTCACCGCGCTCGAGGCGCTGCGTGCTCACCTGAACGCCAAGGCGCCGAAGGGAAGCCCGAGCCTCACGTACCTGCCGTTCGTGGTCGCGGCCCTGACGCGCGTGCTCGAGGACTTCCCGCAGTGCAACGCGCTCTACGACGCCGAGCGCAACACCATCGTCCGGCACCACGCGGTCAACGTCGGCATCGCGACGCAGACGCCGGACGGCCTCAAGGTACCGGTCGTCAGGAATGCCGAGAGCCTGTCGCTCAACGCGCTCGCCGCCGAAATCCGCCGCGTCTCCGACGCCGCGCGCACCGGCAAGGCGACGCGCGGCGAGCTCGGCGGCTCGACGATCACCGTGACGAGCCTGGGCAAGCTCGGCGGCATCGCGAGCACGCCGGTGATCAATTCCCCCGAGGTTGCCATTGTTGGCATCAACAAGGCCGTCGAGCGACCGATGATCGTCAATGGCGCGATCGCCGTCCGGCGGATCATGAATCTTTCTTCGTCGTTCGATCACCGCTTCGTCGACGGCTTTGACGCGGCGGCGATGATCCAGGCGCTCAAGGAGCGCCTCGAGTTTCCGGCGACGATCTTCATCGATGAGTGAGTGCTAAAGGATCCACGAGCATGACGAGTACGACCCCGCAAAGCGCCCCGTTCGGCAGCATCCTCGCCGAGGTGATGGCGATCGCCTGGTACCGCAAGGGCCAGTGGGAACCTTCCGAGCTCAAGTCCGTGGGCCCGATCGAGATCCACCCGGCAGCACACGTGCTCCACTACGGCAGCGAGTGCTTCGAGGGCTTCAAGGCCTACAAGCATGCCGACGGCAGCGTGCACGTGTTTCGCATGGACCGGCACCTCGAGCGCCTGAAGCAGAGCGCGCGGAGCCTCGTGCTGCCCGAGCCCGATGCGCAGCAGGTCGCCGAGATGGTGCTCGCCGTCGTCGATCGCAGCCGCGCCGCGGTGCCGGATGCCCCGGGTGCGCTGTACCTGCGTCCGCTTCTCTTCGGCACCATGCCGAACATCGGCGCGGCGACGACGCCGACCGACGAGGCCTGCCTCGTCGTGCTCGCGAGCCCCGTCTGGGACTATTTCACCGGCGGCGGCAAGCCGCTCAACATCTACATCGAGGAGCACGCGACGCGCTGCGCCTCGCACCTCGGCATGGTCAAGACGGGTGGCAACTACGCCGCTGCGCTCGGACCGACGCTGCGCGCGCGCCAGGAAGACCACGCCGACCAGGTGCTCTTCTGCCCGAACGGCGAGGTGCAGGAGGCAGGCGCCGCCAACTTCCTCGCGATCCGCGAAGGCCACATCCTGACGCGCGGCCTCGACACGACGTTCCTGCACGGCGTGACGCGGGACTCGCTGTTGAAGCTGGCGCCCGAGCTCGGCTACCGGGTCGAGGAGCGCAACTTCACGGTCGATGAACTGCTCGAGTGGGTGAAGACGGGGGAGGCCGCACTCTCGGGCACAGCCGCCGTCCTCTCCGGCGTCGGCGCGCTCAACCGCGGCGGCACCGTGCACACGGTCGGCAACGGCGCCATCGGCCCGCATACGGCGAGGCTGCGCTCCGCACTGACTTCGATTAAACACGGCACCGCGCCCGACCGGCACGGCTGGCTCAAACGGGTCGACTGAGCGCCTGCGCGGCCGGGGAAGCGATTTCCCCGGCCGGTGCGCGCCTCTCGGGTATCCTGTCGCCCCCGCCCGGCTCAGCCGGGCGTCGTTTTTTGAGGCATTCATGTCCTTCGGCGATCTCAACCTGCACCCGAACCTCCTGGCTGGCATCAAGGAGCTCGGCTTCACGCGCCCGACGCCCATCCAGGCGGATGCGATCCCCCCGGCGCTCGCGGGCCGCGATCTGCTCGCCTGCGCACAGACGGGCAGCGGCAAGACCGCGGCGTTCATGCTGCCGATCCTGAATCGCCTGATGGACAAGCCGCGCGGCCGCACACGCGCCCTCGTGCTCGCCCCGACGCGCGAACTCGCCGCGCAGATCCTCGCGGACCTCCAGGATCTCGCCGTGCACACCCCGCTCAACGGCGCCGCGATCTTCGGTGGCGTCGGCATGGGCCCGCAGGAGCATGCCTTTCGCAGTGGCGTCGACGTGATCGTCGCCTGTCCCGGACGTCTTCTCGATCACTTCCGCCAGCCCTACGCGAAGCTCGACGCCCTCGAGGTGCTGGTGCTCGATGAGGCCGACCGGATGCTCGACATGGGCTTCCTGCCCGACATCCGCCGCGTGCTCAGGCACCTGCCGGCGAAGCGCCAGACGCTCTTCTTCAGCGCGACGATGCCGCCCCCGATCGCGCAGCTCGCGCGCGAGATGCTGCAGGATCCCGCGACCATCAACCTCGAGCGCCAGTCGACTGCGGCGGTCGGAATCACCCAGGCGCTCTACCCGGTCTCGCAGGAATTGAAGTCGGCGCTCTTCCTCGCGATCCTGAACCGCGGCGACATGAAGCAGGCGCTCGTGTTCACGCGCACCAAGCACCGCGCCAACCGGCTGTGCGAGTTCCTGGTCAAGCGCGGCGTCAACGCGGATCGCATCCACGGCAACCGCTCGCAGGCGCAGCGCACCGCCGCGCTCGCCGCGTTCAAGGACGGCCGCTGCCGCGTGCTGGTCGCGACCGACATCGCCGAGCGTGGCATCGACGTCGAGGCGCTCGGCCACGTCGTCAACTTCGACGTGCCGCTCGTGCCCG
>CAYNCY010000374.1:0-4448 GCA_964395195.1 uncultured Steroidobacteraceae bacterium | reverse complement strand
CTCGCGGACCTCAAGGACCAGAACGCCGCCCTCGAGCGCGCACGTGCTGCGCTCCCCCCGCTCGTTGCGGAGCAGGCGCGCGTCGGTCACCAGCTCGCCGTCTACACGGGCATGGCGCCGGAGAAGGTCCCGGTCCCCACCTTCCGGCTCGAGGACCTGCGCCTCCCGACCGATGTGCCCGTCACGCTGCCCGCCGATCTCGTCAAGCGGCGACCGGACGTTCGCGCCGCCAACGCGCTTTGGAATCGATCGGACGCGGCCGTTGGCGTCGCGACGGCCAATCTCCTGCCAAACCTGACGCTGTCGGGATCGGCCGGCAGTGAACGGACGCGCAGCTCCGAACTCCTCGACAGCTTCAACGTCTGGAGCCTCGGCGCGAAACTGCTGCAACCGATCTTCCACGCGGGAGAGCTGCGCGCGAAACGTCGCGCTGCGCTCGCCGAGTACCGGGCAATGGCGGCGGCGTACGAGGCAACCGTGCTCACGTCTTTCCAGCAGGTCGCCGACGCGCTGCGCATTCTCGAGGCGGACGCGCTCGTACTCAAGGCGCGCGCCACGCAAGCGAGCGAATCGGCAGCGAGCCTCGGCATCGCGACCGACCGGTTTGCGGTCGGCGGCATCAGCGAGTCCGCGCTCCTCGATGCCAAGCGACAGGACCTCGGCAGCCGCCTCGATCGGACCCGCGCGGAAGCGGCGCGGCTGACGGACACCGCCGCCCTGCTGCACGCGGTCGCGGGATTGCCGGATCCGTAGGCAGAGCGCGCGCGTGACGGACGGGCGCGTGTCCGGCCGATCGTCTAGGCTAGCCGTCTCATTGTCGAGGACGAAACGGGACCGGGCGTGACGCTGAACCGGCACAAGGCTACGTGAGCACGCCCCGACACCCCTCCCTGCCGCGCGCCGGACTGCTCGGTCTCGCGATTTTCTCGCTGCTCCTGCTGGCACCCGCCCTCGCCGCACCGTGGTTCCTGAGCGAGGCGCGCGCCGACCTGCTCTCGGCGCTCGGGCTCTCGGTCGTGCTCTGGCTCTTCTGGCTCGCGCTCTGGCGGACGCCCTACTTCGCGTGCCTTGCGGCGACGCCATTCCTCGTCCTGACACCGATTGCGCTCTACGTGCTTGTCACCTACCGCACCGGACTCAATCCGGTGATTGCCGCCGTTCTCCTCGAGACCAACGTTCCCGAAGCGATCCAGTACCTGCGCGGACAGTGGCTTCGCATAGCGGTGCTGGTTGCATTGCTCGTGACCCTGGCCGCCGTGGCGCTCACGCTGCTCCACCGGCACGAGGTGCGCTGGCAGCGCCGCTACCGTCTCTACGCCCTCCTCGCGGCGCCCGTCATCTTCGGCATCTTCCACCTGCTCAATCAGCCGCTCGAGAACGCAGCCAGCGGGCTGCAGCCCGTGGACAACCCGTTTCGCGCGCGGCAGTGGCCGCAGGCGATCGAGAGCGCGCGCCTGACGGCGCCGTTCGGTGCAGTCCTGCAGATCATCGATGCCGTGGATGCCGAGCGTCACGTGGCCGCGATGTCCCGCGTCCTCGAGGCGTTTCGCTTCGGCGCCACGCAGCCCGCGAACACGCACGTCCGCCAGGTGTACGTGCTCGTGATCGGCGAGAGCTCGCGCGCGGATCGCTGGTCGCTGAATGGCTACGCGCGCGAGACGACGCCGCTCCTCGCGAAGGAGCCGAACCTCGTGAACTTTGGCGACGTCGTCACGCCCGTCGCGGCGACGCGCGCGTCGGTGCCGCTGATCCTGACCCGCAAGCCCGCGGCGCTCGCCCTGTCCCCGAGCTTCACCGAGCGCTCGCTCGTGTCCGCGTTCCGCGAGGCGGGCTTCTCGACGTACTGGCTGTCGAACCAGTCCCCGTTCGGGACCTTCGACTCGCCCTACGCGATCTACGCCAAGGAGGCGGAGCACGTCCTCTACTTCAATATGACCGGCGACTGGCGCGAGACGCCGACCGACGGCGTGATGCTCGACAGCTTGCGGCGCGTGCTCGCCGAGCCCGGCGAGACGCGCCAGTTCATCGTGCTGCACACGCTCGGCAGCCATCTCGAGTACCGGCGCCGCTACCCGGAGGCGTTCGAGCATTTCCGCCCGACGCTCGATGCCGTCGATCCGATCGGCCACCACGACGCCGACTACCGCAAGCGGCTCGACAACACCTACGACAACTCCATTCTCTACACCGACTTCTTCCTGAGCGAGACGCTCGCGGCGCTCAAGGCCTCCGGCCGTCCGCTCGCGACCCTGCTCTATGTCTCCGACCACGGGGAGGACCTGTACGACGGTGGTTGCGACCACTGGGCGCACGGCGCCCGGACACTCGCGGGGCTGCGCGTGCCGCTGTTCGTCTGGTATTCGGCGCAGTTCGAGCGAACCTTTCCCGGGAAGGTCGCGGCACTCGCGGGCCATCGCACGCTGCCTCTGACGACGGCCGCAGTCTTCCCGACGCTCATCGATGCCGCCGGGATCGAGCTCGCAGGTCCCTCGCCCGCCGAGAATCTCCTGTCGCCGACCCTGACACCGCCGGCGAAACGTCTCGTTTTTTCTCTCGCGGGTGGCAGCGTCGACTTCGACCGCGCACACCTGAACCCCCAGTGCGAACTTGTCGAGTGACCGACGAACCTCTGTCGGCGCAGGTCCCGTCGGAGTCGCTCTCTTCCCCGCTCAGGGCGCCGGGGCCAGGTACTTTGCCATCCAGTCGAGAAAGCGCTGCGAGCGATCGACGAGGAAGCTCGGCCGCGTGAACACGTGGAATTCGCCCGGATAGACCACGAGGCCGGTCGGTATGCCGAGCGTCCGCAGCGCCTGGAACATCTGCTCGCCGCCGGCGACCGGCACGTTGAAGTCCTTGTCTCCGCCCATGAAGAGCGTCGGCGTCTTGATGCGGTCGGCGTGGAAGAACGGGTAGGAGACCTTCATCCAGAGCGCCGGGTCGTGCCACGGGGGGCCTAACTCGGCGTTGTACTGGATCACGTACTCGTCCGAGCCGTACATCGAAATCTGGTTCGCGCTGCCCGCCCCGCTCACGGCGGCCCGGAAGCGCGGATCGCTCGCGATGGTGTAGTCGGTGAGGATCCCGCCGTAGCTCCAGCCGCCGATGCCGAGGCGCTTTGGATCGGCGATGCCCTTCGCGATCGCGTAGTCGACGCCGGCGCGCAGGTCCTCGACCTCCTTGTGCCCCCAGTCGGCCCAGATCGAGCGCGCGTACGCGGAGCCGCGACCGGTGCTGCCGCGGTAGTTGATCGCGAGCACCGCATAGCCGTGCGATGCGAAGAGCTGGCGTTCGAGCGGCGGCCCGTAGCCCGCGAGCTCGAGCGAATGGTCGTCCTGCCCGTTGGGTCCGCCGTGGATCCAGAGGATCGTCGGATAGCGCTCGCCCCCGCGGTAGCCGACCGGCTTCACGAGCTGGCCGTGCACCTCGGTACCGTCGCGGCTCTTGAACGAGATGTCCTCGACCTCGCCGAGCGCGAGCTCGTGGAAGAGCGCGGTGTTGTGCGTGGTGAGTGCCCGGAGCCGGCCCTCCTCCAGCGCGAAGAGTTCAGGCGGCGCGGTATCGCTCGAGGAGAGAACCACCGTGTGGTCCTGCGCGCTCGCGAGATCCTCGACGACCACGTGGGTGCCGAGGCGCGTCACGGCGCCCGTCGCGACGCTGATCGACGCCGGGTACTGGTAGCCGTCGTCCTCGACCGCGCACAGGATCGCCTGGCCATCCGCCGTGAAGTGCGGCGCTACCACGAGCCGGTCGAGGTTGTCGGTGAGGCGGCGAAGCGCACCGGTGCCCACGTCCGCCACGGCAAGCCGGTCGGCGACGTAGGCCTGGTACTTGAGCTCGACACCGACGAGGAGGCTCAGCAGCCGGCCATCCGGACTCCAGGCAAGCGACTGCTTGCTCGGCTGGTTGACCGACAGCAGGAGGCGCGGCGTGGCACCCGCCTCGGCCGCGATCACGTAGATGTCGTCGCGCCCGACGTCGGACGCGCCGCCGACGCGGTGACTGACGAAGGCGATCTGCCGGCCGTCCGGTGAGAACGCCGCGGAGGCGTCGTTGCGGTCGCGATCGGTGGTCAGCGGCACCAGCGCGCCGCTTTGGGTATCGAGCAGGAGGAGATGCGCGCGGCGTCCGGCGGGGACGTACCCGTCCTGGTCCTGCTTGAAGTGGAACGCGTCGATGACGATGGGCCGGGGCGACTTGCCCGCTTTCTTGGCATCGTCGCCCGCCTCGCCCGACGCTGCGATGACGAGCACCACGTGGACTCCGTCGGGTGACCAGTCGTACGACACGATGTCACCCGTCACGTGACTCACCTGCCGGGCTTCACCGCCGCGGCGATCGAGGAGCCAGAGCGCCGACGGTGCATCCGCCGGGCGCGACGACAGGAAGCTCAGGTACCGGCCGTCGGGGCTGAACCTCGGCTCGCTGACACCCTCGCCGCGCGTGAGCTC
>CAYNCY010000373.1:0-4473 GCA_964395195.1 uncultured Steroidobacteraceae bacterium | reverse complement strand
CGCATCCAAGCGTCCTGCTTCGGCACGCCGCGCGGCTCGAGGTGGTGACCACCGATCCTGCGCTCCTCGCGGGTCGGGCGCTCGCACCGGGACTGCCACGGGGACCGGGCAGCGCGCGCCTCACGCGCCTGATGACGGAAATCCAGATGTGGCTGCACGCGGGCCCGACGGCAACCCCTGGCCTCAACAACCTCTGGCTCTGGGGCGCGGGGCAGGGCGATGCCACGGGCGAGGCGAACTGGCCGGTGTTCCGTGATCTCGATGCGGGCCTCGAGGCGGTGCGCACGCTCCATCCCGGTCGCACGCAAAGCGATGCGCGGCTCGCGCGCTGGTCGGTCGCCCAGCTCCTTTCGCGCGGCGCGGCGCTCTCCTCGGCGGATCCGGAGTGGTTCCGGCCACTCGCGCAGGCGCTCGCCCGCGGCGAGACGACGGCGGCGGAGCTGCACATCGGCTCGACGGCCGTGCGCCTCGCGGGCCGGCAGCGCTTCCGGGTGTGGGTGCGGCCGCGACCGTGGTGGGAACTCATTCCATGACCCGCCGCCCGATCGCACGCCGCCCGGCGGGAGAGGTTGCGGGCCTGCCGGCCGAGCTCGACCCCGTGCTGAAGCGCATCTATGCCGCGCGCGGCGCGACGACGGCGGCGGACCTTGATCTCTCGCTCGAGCGCCTCCTGCCGGTCGGCTCGCTCGATGGCGTCGAGGCAGCCGCGGAGCTCCTCGCGCGCCACGTCGAGGCACGCTCGCGCATCCTCGTGATCGGCGATTTTGATGCGGACGGGGCGACGGCGACGGCGCTCGTCGTCCGCGCGCTGCGACGATTCGGCCACCCGGACGTCGGCTACCTCGTGCCGGATCGCTTTCGCTTCGGCTACGGACTCACCCCCGAGATCGTCGCGGTGGCGGCGGAGCGGCTGCCGAAGCTCATCGTCACCGTCGACAATGGCGTCTCGAGCGTCGAGGGCGTGGCGGCGGCGCGGGCGCTCGGCATCGAGGTGCTGATCACCGACCACCACCTGCCGGGCCCGACGCTCCCGGACGCCTCCGCGATCGTGAACCCGAACCTGCCGGGCGCGCTCTTCAAGAGCCGCGCGCTCGCCGGCGTCGGCGTCGCCTTCTACGTGCTGCTCGCGCTCGGCCGGCGGCTCGCGCTCCCGACCGCGCTCACCGCGGAACTGCTCGATCTCGTCGCGCTCGGCACGGTCGCCGACGTCGTGCCCCTCGATCACAACAACCGCGTGCTCGTGCAGGCCGGGCTCAAGCGGATCCGCGCGGGTCGCGCGGTCGCGGGCATCGCCGCGCTCGTCCAGGTGGCGAGGCGCCGGCTCGATGACGTCGGGACCACGGACCTCGGGTTCTTCGTCGGGCCGCGGCTCAACGCCGCCGGCCGGCTCGAGGACATGTCGATCGGCATCGAGTGCCTGCTGGCGGATGATCCGGCCGTCGCCGAGCCGCTCGCGCGGCGCCTCGATGCGATCAATACCGAGCGGCGCGCGATCGAGGTCAAGATGCAGGCCGAGGCGCTCGCGATCGTGAAGCGCCTGCACCTGGATGAGCCGGGCGCGGCGCTGCCGGCGGCGCTCAGTCTCTTCGATGCCGCGTGGCACCCGGGCGTCGTCGGCCTCGTCGCCGCGCGCGTCAAGGAGACCGTGCACCGCCCGGTCATCGCCTTCGCGCCGGCGGATGGCGGCAAGGCACGCGGCTCCGCCCGCTCGGTGAACGGCGTGCACGTGCGCGACGCGCTCGAGGCCGTCGCCACGCGTCACCCCGGACTCATCGAGCGCTTCGGCGGTCACGCGATGGCGGCCGGCCTCACGCTCGACGCCGCGCGGCTGCCGGAGTTCGGGCGGGCGTTCGCGGCGGAGGTCGGCCGGCGTGCGAGCGCGGGCCTCCTCGAGGGCATCCTGCTGACCGACGGACCGCTCAGCGCCAGGGAAATGACGCTCGCGCTCGCCGAGCGCATCCGCGCCGCGGGGCCCTTCGGCTCGGGGTTTCCGGAGCCGTGCTTCGACGGGGAGTTCACGGTCGTCGAGGCACGCGTGCTCGGCGAGCGGCACCTGAAGCTCTGGGTCCGCGCCGAAGCCCGCTCGTCCCCCGAGGAGGCGATCGCCTTCGGCTGGCTCGCGCGTCCCGGGGCGACGGCGCCGCGCGCCGGTGCGCGCCTCAGGCTCGTCTACCGCCTCGACGTCAACGAGTACCAGGGCCTGAGGCGCCTGCAGCTCCTCGTTGACCACCTCGAGGAGGCCTGAGGGCGCATGGTATGATTCGCGCTGTTTTTCCAGAGTGAAACGCGCGCCATCATGTCCGTCGATGTCACCTCGCTCGTCGCCCCCGTCCGCCGCCAGCTCAAGGATCTCGAGGATCGCCTCGCTTCCTTAAGGGGGTATCTTTGATTACGAGCGCAAGAGCGAACGGCTCGCCGAAGTCAGCCGCGAACTAGAAGACCCGAAGATCTGGGACAACCCCGAGCGCGCGCAGACGCTCGGCCGGGAGCGTTCCCAGCTCGAAGGAGTCACCGGCCGGCTCGATCGCGTCCGCGACGGGATCGCAGGTTCCCTCGAGCTCCTCGAGCTCGCCGAGTCCGAAGGCGAGGCCTCCGCCATCGATTCCGTGACGAGCGATGCGCTCGCGCTCGAGGGCGAGGTCAAGAAGTTCGAGTTCGAGCGAATGTTCCCGGGCCCGATGGACTCGCACAACGCCTTCCTCGACATCCAGGCCGGCGCCGGCGGCACCGAGGCGCAGGACTGGGCGCAGATGCTGATGCGCATGTACCTGAAGTGGGCGGATGCGCACCGCTTCAAGGTCGAGGTCATGGACGAGAGCGTCGGCGAGGTCGCCGGCATCAAGGGCGCCACGATGAAGGTCGACGGGCCCTTCGCCTACGGATGGCTCCGGACGGAGACGGGCGTGCACCGGCTCGTGCGCAAGTCGCCCTTCGACTCCGGCAACCGCCGCCACACGTCCTTCGCCTCGGTGTTCGTCTCGCCCGAGGTCGACGATGACATCAACATCGAGATCAACCCGGCCGACCTCGAGGCCGACACGTTCCGCTCGAGCGGCGCGGGCGGCCAGCACGTCAACAAGACCGAGTCCGCGATCCGCATCCGGCACGTGCCGAGCGGCATCGTCGTGACCTGCCAGAGCGAGCGCAGCCAGCACAAGAACCGCTCGAGCGCGATGAAGATGCTGAAGGCGAAGCTGTACGAGCTCGAGTTCAACAAGCGCAACGCCGCCGCCAAGGTGCTCGAGGACTCGAAGTCGGACGTCAGCTGGGGCAACCAGATACGCTCCTACGTGCTCGACCAGTCGCGCATCAAGGATCTTCGGACCAACGTCGAGATCGGCGACACGACCAAGGTGCTCGACGGCAACCTCGATCCGTTCATGGAAGCCAGTCTCAAGCAGGGGCTCTAGACGATGACTGACGCCGGTTCCAGCGACGAGAACAAGCTGATCGCGGAGCGGCGGGCGAAGCTGACGGCGCTGCGCGCCTCCCAGAACGCCTTCCCGAACGGCTTTCGGCGCGATGCACACGCGCGGGACCTCGGCGATACCTTCGGCGGGCGGCCGGCGGAGTGGTTCGATGCTCACCCGACGCGCGTGCGCGTCGCGGGCCGCATCATGGCGAAGCGCGACATGGGGAAGTCGAGCTTCGTCAGGCTCGAGGACGGCACCGGCGCGATCCAGCTCTTCCTGCAGGCGAACGCGCTCGGCGACACCTACGCGGCGTTCAAGTCCTGGGACGTCGGCGACATCGTCGGCGCCGGCGGCGCCCTGATGCGCACCCGCACCGGCGAGCTCTCGGTGCGCGCCGATTCGCTCGAGCTGCTCGTCAAGTCGCTGCGGCCGCTGCCCGACAAGTGGCACGGCCTCACCGACACCGAGGCGCGCTACCGGCAGCGCTACGTCGACCTGATCGTGAACCCCGCGAGCCGCGCGGTGCTCGAGCTGCGCACGCGCGTCGTGAGTTTCCTGAGGCAGTTCCTCGATGCGTCGGGCTTCATGGAAGTCGAGACGCCGATGATGCAGCCGATCCCGGGCGGTGCCGTGGCGCGGCCCTTCGTCACGCACCACAACGCGCTCGACGTCGACATGTACCTTCGGATCGCGCCCGAGCTCTACCTCAAGCGCCTCGTGGTCGGCGGCTTCGAGCGTGTCTACGAGATCAACCGCAACTTCAGGAACGAAGGGCTCTCGACCCGCCACAACCCCGAATTCACGATGCTCGAGCTCTACCAGGCGTACGCGGACTACCGCGACATCATGGATCTCGTCGAGCGGATGATGAAGGGACTCGCGGACGGCGTGCTCGGCACGCGCGCGCTCGAGTACCAGGGCACCGCCATCGACCTCGCGGCGCCGTTTCGACGCGCGACGATCGAGGAACTCCTCATCGAGCACAACGCCGCCATCGACCCGACGCGGCTCCGGGACGTCAAGTACCTGACCGAGCGCCTCGCGGCGCTCGGCGTCGTGG
>CAYNCY010000372.1:0-4482 GCA_964395195.1 uncultured Steroidobacteraceae bacterium | reverse complement strand
GCGACGCTTTCTTCGGTGCCATCCGTGGAACCCCGGGGGCTACGATCCCGTGCCCGCGGGCACGGCGTCGGGCGACCACACCCACTGCAAGAGCCCGCTTCATGGATAACCAGCGCCTGATCCCATGGCTCGCCCTCGTGGCGATGCTCTACCTGTGCTACGCGAGCTGGCAGCAGGACTATCCGTCCGCGCCCGTCCAGCCGCCCGCGGCCGCCGCAACCACCGCCGGTACGCCAGCGGCGCCCTCGGCGCTCGATGAGGTTCCGCGCGTCGGCGCGGCGCCCGCGGCAGCACCGGCCGCGACTCCCGCCGGCGCCGTTGCCGCCGTGCCGGCGCCCGGCGTCGCCGCGGCCTCGACCGATGTCGGCCCGATCGTCCACGTCCGGACGGACCTCCTCGACCTCGAGGTCGCCTCGCGCGGCGCCGAGATCCGAAGTGCCAAGCTCCTCGCCTTCACCAAGCGCAAGGACGATCCGACCGGCTTCGTGCAGCTCCTGAACGACGACTCGACCGGCGACCTCAGCCTCTTCCAGTGGGGCCTCGCGACGACCGGCAGCGACGCCGAGCCCAACCACAAGGCGCTTTTCACGGCCGCGGCCTCGGACTACGCGCTCAAAGACGGCGAGAACGAGCTCGTCGTGCCGCTCACCTGGACCAACGGCGCGGGCGTTACCGTGACCCGCACGCTGACCCTGAAACGCGGCAGCTACGCGATCGCGCTCGACCAGCGCATCGAGAATGCCGGCACGAGCGCCGTGACCGCCTCCGACTACGAGCGCATCGAGCGGCACTGGGCCCACGTCGAGGGCTCGTTCTGGAATCGCGATCCCGAGCGGACGGCGTTCCGGGGTCCCGTGTTCTTCGACGGCACCAAGCTCACCAAGCTCAACGTCGAGAAGGCCGACGCCGCGCGTCCGCCGACGACCCCGCTCGCGGGCGGCTGGGCGGCGGCCATGCAGCACTACTTCGTGATCGCGCTGATTCCCGATGCCAAGACCGCGCAGCGCTATAACCTCGACGTGCAGGGCGCGCTCTTCTCCTTCAGCGTCGTGGGACCGCAGGTCAGCGTCGCGCCCGGCGCGCAGGCGGACTTCCGCTCGGTGCTCTACCTGGGCCCGAAGCTGCAGGCGACGCTCGCCTCGGTCGCCCCGAAGCTCGACTACACGGCCGATTACGGCTGGCTGACCATCATCGCGCAGCCGCTCTTCAAGCTGCTCTCGCTGGTGCAGCGGGTCATCGGCAACTGGGGGTTCACGATCATCATCGTGACGTTCCTGATCAAGCTCTGCTTCTATCCGCTCGCGCAGACGAGTGGCCGCTCGATGGCCAAGATGCGTCACCTCGCGCCGCGCATGAAGGCGATCCAGGAACGCTACAAGGACGATCGCGAGCAGCTCGGCAAGCAGATGATGGAGCTGTACAAGCGCGAGAAAGTGAATCCCCTCGCGGGCTGCCTGCCGATCGTCGTGCAGATCCCGGTGTTCATCGCTTTCTACCAGGTGCTCCTCGAGAGCGTCGAGCTCAGGCAGGCGCCGTTCCTCGGCTGGCTGAGCGACCTGTCGACGAAGGACCCGTACTTCATCCTGCCGGTGATCATGGCCGCGGCGATGTTCGGGCAATTCAAGCTGAACCCGGCGCCACCGGATCCGGTGCAGGCGAAGGTGTTCGCATTCATGCCGCTCGTGATGTCGGCGACGATGGCGTTCTTCCCGTCCGGCCTCGTCCTCTACTGGATCACGAACACGACGCTGTCGATCGCGCAGCAGTGGCGCATCAACAAGCTCGTCGAGGCCGGCGACGACAAGAAAGCGAAGGGTTAGGTCCGGCTACGCGGACGCGAGGGCCTCGAGCACGCGCGCCTTGCGGAAGGCGTGAAACGCGAATCCGAGCGTGTCGCGGCCGTAGGCCCAGTACGCGTGGTACCAGGCGTCCGCTCGCTCGCGGAACCGCGCTCCCGCCTGGACGTCCGTGCAGGTCGCCGCGTACTCGAGGCGCGCGCGGTAGTTCGTGCTCTCGTACGCATCCCACTCGGTCTCGCTCAGCACCGCCGTGACGGCGAGCTCGTAGCCGAGCGCGACCACCGCACGCGCCGTCGTGCCCACGGTCTTGAGTCCTCGAGCCGAGTCGCCGAGAAGCTCCCGGTAGCGTGGCGAGGGCGTCCGCCTCAGAAACGGCTCACCGACGACCAGCGTGCCCCCGACGCGCAGCCACGCGAGGCACCGCGCGGCATCGAGCTCGGGTGCGTCGGGCGAGGCCGTCGCCGAGCGCACCGAGAGCGCTGCGTCGAAGCGCTGCGGCGGCACGAAATCCGCGGTCGCCACCCTGAATTCGATTCGCCCCGCGAGTCCCTCCGCCTCGGCGGCCGCCCGAAGTGCGATCGCATCGGCCTCGCGCGTGACGAGGCCGAGCCCGCGCGCCTCGTTGTGCGCGAGGGCGTCCATCAGCAGGCCACCGGTGCCGGCGGCGAGATCGAGCACGCGGCCGGCCGGCGGCAGGCGCAGCATCTCGATGACGGCGCCCGCGCGGCGCGCCGACAGCGGCGCCGGATAGCGGCGCGGCGGGGCGATCAAGGGCATGAGGTCGTGGCCACCGAGCATTGAGCGAAGTGTATCGTCGCGGGAACCGCCGCGGCCATCCGGACCCGCGGGCGAGGGGGGCGCGATCGGCACGTTTGACAAAACGAGTGGTGGACGGCCGACCGACACGATCGCCGCGATCGCAACGGCCCCCGGCTACGGCGGCATCGGCATCGTTCGCGTCTCGGGTCCCGGCGCGCGGGCGATCGCGACCGAGGTACTGGGAAGCATCCCGGCGCCCGGGCAAGCGGTGAGCCGGCGCTTTCGCGATGCGGATGGCGCTGCACTCGATGCCGGCATGGCCGTCTTCCACGCAGCGCCGCGCTCCTTCACGGGCGAGGACGTGCTCGAGCTCCAGGGGCACGGTGGTCCGGTCGTGCTCGATCTTCTCGTGGCGCGCTGCCTCGCGCTGGGCGCACGCCCGGCGCGCGCCGGCGAATTCTCCGAGCGCGCGTTTCTCAACGACAAGCTCGACCTCGCGCAGGCCGAGGCCGTAGCGGACCTCATCAGTGCGGGATCGGCGACCGCGGCCCGCGCAGCCGTGCGCTCGCTGAGCGGGGAGTTCTCGAAGCGCATCGAGCGGCTCTCGATCGAGCTTGTCGACGTGCGCATACACGTCGAGGCCGCGATCGACTTTGCCGACGAGGACCTTGAGCTGCTCGATGCGGGCGGAGTGGCGAGCCGCATCGAGCGCCTGCGCGAGCAGTTCGCCGAGCTCGAGCAGGCGACGGAGCAGGGACGGATCCTGCACGAGGGCTACACGGTCGTGATTGCCGGGCGACCCAACGCCGGCAAATCGAGCCTTTTGAATGCGCTCGCGGGCCAGGATGCCGCGATCGTTACGCCGCTTCCAGGCACCACGCGCGACGTACTCCGGGAGCACATCGATCTCGACGGGCTGCCGCTCACGGTCATCGACACGGCGGGACTGCGAGAGAGCCCGGACGTCATCGAAGCGGAGGGCATCCGCCGCGCACGCCGCGAAATCGACCGTGCCGACCGCGTGCTCTACGTCGTCGATGCGACGGATGCCACCGCACTCGGCAACCTCGCGGCCGACCTGGCTGCGCTGCCGGATGACGTTCCAGTCACGGTGGTGCTCAACAAGACCGATCTCGGCACCCATGCACTGGCAGAGTTACCGGCAGTCGCGAACCTCGGAGTTTCCGCGCTGACGGGCGCGGGACTCGCGGAGCTCAAGGCAGCCATCAAGGAAGGCGCAGGCTACCGACCTGCCGACTCGGGCACTTTCAGTGCGCGACGCCGCCACCTCGAGGCGCTTCGGCATGCGCGCGCGCACACCGACGCCGGCCAGCGAGCGCTCGAGGCGCGCGCCGGGACCGAGATCGTCGCGGAGGAGCTGAGGCTCGCGAACGAGGCGCTTGGGGACATCACCGGGCGCGTAACGAGCGAGGATCTGCTCGGGCGGATCTTCTCGAGCTTCTGTATCGGAAAGTGAGGCCGCCGACGGCCCGCTCCACACCGACGTTCTGCGAATCCCACGTTGGGGCAGCGAGAAACCCGGCGCTGGATCACTGCTGCTGGCTTGCCAGTGAGGCACCGCGCTAGGCTGTACCTGCGCGAACAGGCAGAAGGGGACCGTGGCCATGGAACCGGCAGCCAAGATCGCAACCGAGATTGCGGCGTACGTTGTGTCCTGGGCGGCGCTAGTGATCGGAATTTGGAGCCTGGTCGTCACATTCGACGACGCAGCCCGCGTCGAAGTGCGCAAACAGGTAACCGCATGGCTGACCGCCGAGCCGAGCAGCGGGCTTGCTCAGGGGTTGGCGAAAATCCTCGCTGATTCGTTCGACCGCGTGTTTGGGCGCCGGCTCTGGTCGTTGCGCGCATTCTGGCGGTCGAGCCTCGCCTCCGCCGTCTGGTACGCGGTGATTTGGTCTGCCTG
>CAYNCY010000371.1:0-4486 GCA_964395195.1 uncultured Steroidobacteraceae bacterium | reverse complement strand
ACCGGGGACCGCCGCGATCAATCCCGTCCCCAGGGAGCCGGTCGCATAGAGCACCACGCGCAGAAGTGCCAGCGCCGGCGGGCGTTTCGCTTCGCCCGCGCCCGGCAGCTCAGTAGTCGGCACGCAGCGTGACGCCGATGACGCGCGGGTGGTTGACGATCGATACCGCCCCGCCGGCCGGAATCGTGTCGAGCAGCGTGTGCTCGTTGCTGAGGTTCTTGGCGAAGAGGGTCAGCGTGCAGTGTTTCCACGCGAGTCCGGCCCGGAGGTCGAGGTTGCCGTAGCCGTCGATCTCGAAGCGCGACGAGGACAGGCGGGAACCGATGTGCTGGTACTCGGCCCGCAGGAAACCGTCGAGCGACCCCGACAGCGGGGCCTTGTAGCCGGCGGAGAAATTGAACGAGGCCGAGGGCGAGAACGGCAGCCGATCGCCCTCGACGACGCCCGCGAGCGGCACCGCCGTGCGGTACGTTGCGTGGATCAGCGCCGCGCCGGCCGCGAGATCGAGGTGCTCGGTCGGTCGCGCCGACAGCGTGAGCTCGAGGCCGTTGCTCGCGGCCTTGCCGCCGTTCACGGTGTAGCTGCGGGCGCCGTCCGGTGACTGCTGGAACAGCTGAACGTCCTTCCAGTCCATGTGGTAGACGGCGAGCTCCGAAAACATCCGTTCGCCGAGCCACGAGGCCTTCGTGCCGAGCTCGTAGTTGATCACGCTGTCGGGGTTGTACGTCAGAGGGTCGCCCTGGGTCGGGTCGATCTGGTAGTTCGCCCCGCCGGAACGGTAGCCCTTGGCGACCGTCGCGTACACGGTGTTCGACTTGCTGAGGTCGTAGGAGAGCGCGACCCGCGGCGTAAAGGAGTTGTACGAGGCATCGCCGATCTGCGTCGGAACCTGACCCGCGTAGAACACGTAGAGGTCCGAGCGCACGTGATCCGTCTCGTGCGAGAAGCGTCCACCCACCGTCAGGTGCAGCTGCGTCGTCGCATCGTAGGTGGCCTCGCCGAAGACGGCTCGTTCCTTGTCGTTGGTGCCGACTTCGTTGTCGTAGAGGCTCGGCCCGAGCACCGGCAGGATCACGGCCGGGGTCGGAACGTGGGAATCGAAGGGCTCGCGGCGATCCTTGAAGAACGCGCCGGCCACCCACTTGAACGGTCCGTCCGCCGCGGACGTGAAGCGCAGCTCATCACTGTCCACGTTGAAAAAGGAGATCTGCTGGTTCGGGATGACGAGCCCGGTGACGCCGAACGCGTCATCGAGCTGCGCGGCCGAGGTCTCGAGGTCGAGATACTCGGCGAGCGTGCGGTGCGTGCTCGAGCTCGCGAGGGTCCAGGTCCCGAGGCGCGTCGTGTAGTTCACGGTCAGGTTGTAGGTCGTGATCCGGTCGGTGCTCCACTCGTCGAAGGCCCGGTTCTGGATGCCGTACTGGGTACTGCCGTAGTCGATGAAGGGCTCCGCGTCGCTGTGGGAGTGCTGCGAGATGTAGGTCAGGAGGACATCCAGCGAACCGGTCGGCGTGAAGCGCAGCTCCGCGCGCGTCGAATCGCCGCGGCCACTGTTCACGTCCCTCTCGCCGATGCGCGGGTTGTCAATCCAGCCGCCGTCGTCGTGCCGGCCGGCGACCAGGCGCAGCGCCAGCCGGCCCTCGAGCAGGGGCAGGTTCAGCATCCCATTGAAGTCGTCATTCGACTGGCCGCCGGCGGTGGACGAGTAGGTGCCCTCGACAGTCGCCTCGAACCGGCTCGCGTTCGGCTTGTTGCTGATCAGCTTCACCGCGCCGCCGAGCGCGCCTTCACCGTACAGCGTGCCTTGCGGTCCTTTCAGGATCTCGATGCGCTCCATGTCGAACAGGTTGAGGTCCGGCTGGAAACCCGCGAATGCCAGCGGGATCTCGTCGAGGTAGAGGCCAACGGTCGACTGGCCGACGCTCGGCGAGCTGACACCGCGCAGGTAGATATCGCTGCGGCCGGAGCCGCCGTTGCCGTAGTTGAGGCCCGGCACCGTCGCGACGAAGTCCTGGAAGTCCTGCAGGTCGTCGTTGCGGATGGTGTTCGCGTCGATCGCCTGCACCGAGTACGGCACGTCCTGCTGCCGCTGGACGCGTCGCCCGGCGGTCACCGTGACGGTGTCGAGGATGGCCGCATCGGCAGGTTTCGACGCGTCCGGGCCGCCGGCGGGTCCGGGAGGCGCGTCCGCCGCGTGAACGAGGTTGCAGGTCGCGGCCAGCGAAAGGGCCAGCACCTGCGCAATGCCCCGGCGCAGCTGGCGCGCCGGCGAATCCGGCCCGGTGGCGCGAGTCGACGCGTCGCCTCTTTGCACGGCCATATGTCCTGCCCCCTTCGGCTGTGGTGTTTCGCGTGACCCGACTAGCGCATCGCATCCCCGGCGCCGCCGCGGCGCGGCCCGTGGCGATATGGCCTTCGGAGCAGTATGCATAAACTTGAAGTCATATTCAATTTAAGGGGCAGTCCGGTCTCGATGGTGCTACGTCGCGCCCGACATGCCGATCGCCCGGGCGCGCAAGGCGCGCTTGTCGACCTTGCCGACGGCGAGGACGGGGAGCGAATCCACCAGGACGAAGCGTTTCGGAATCTTGTAGTTGGCGAGGCAGGCAGCAGCGTGCGCTCGGAGCAGCGACTCATCGAGCGGCGTGCGAGCGGCGGGCACGACGAACGCCCAGCCGACCTCATCAAACGTCTGGTGCGGAATCCCGACGACGGCGGCCGCCGCGACGGCGGGGCACGTTTCGAGCGCAAGCTCAACCTCGCGTGGGTAGACGTTGTAGCCACCCGACTTGAACATCTCCGTTGAGCGGCCGACGAAGCGCCAGGCCCCGTCGGCGCGGCATTCGACCAGGTCGGCCGTCCGCAGCCAGCCGTCGTCGGTGAACGCGGCGCGGGTTGCCTCGACGTCCGAGTAGTAGCCGAGCATCACGCCGTGGCCGCGCACCTGGATCTCCCCGATTTCCCCGACGTCCGCGGCGGCGCCTGCCGCTGTCATCACGCGGTAGTCGTGATCGTGGTCGGGCCAGCCGATCGTCTCGGTCAGCACGTCGAGGCTCGAACCCGGGTGGCTGACGCTGTTGATCGAGCCGCCTTCAGTGAGGCCGTAGTGCATCGAGAACAGGTAGCCCGCGTCCTGCAGGCGTTCGAGCAGCGCTCGTGGCATCGGCGCACCGCCCCAGGCAATGGCCTCGAGGCTCGAGAGGTCAACCCGGTCGAGCGCCGGCTGGTCGAAGACCTGCTGGTGCATCAATGGCAGGCCGCCGAGGATCGTGATGCGTTCGCGCTCGATGACGGCGGGGATGCGCGCCGGCTCGAACGAGTCCATGAACACGATCGTCCCGCCGTCGATCAGGGCATTGCCGCACACGTCGGCCTGGCAGCCAACGTGGTTGATGGGCAGGTTGCAGATGATGCGATGGGCCGCGCGGACGCCTTCGTGGCCGGCGAAGGACTCGGCAAGCGCGGCGTGGGAATGGAAGAAGCTGCTGTTCGGAAGCACGGCGCCTTTGGGCCGGCCTGTGGAACCGGAGGTGTAGACGATCACGGCGGGATCGGCGCGCCGTGGTACATGCGACGCCGCCGATGTCTCGGCCCCTTCGGCGGCGGCGAGAAAGGTCTCGAGGCGGGTCGACACGCCGGCCCAACTGGCATCGAGCGTGACGACGTGCTCGAGGCTTTCGACGTCCGCCGCCAGGGCACGAACGTCCGCCTCGAAACTACGCCCGGTCGATAGCTCCGACATCGCGATCAACAGCTTCGGCTGGCAGTGGCCGAGCACGAAGCGAAGCTCGGGGAGCTGATAACGGGGATTGAGGCCGACCCACAGCGCGCCGAGCTGCATCGACGCGAGCAGCGCCAGCAGGAACTCGGGTCGCGGCGTCGATAGCATCGCGATGCGATCACCAGGTCCGACACCCGCGGCGCGAAATGCACCGGCATACCGATCGAGCTCCCGGGCGAGGTCCCGGTAGGTGAGTCGCCGGGTGCCGTATATTGCCGCCTCGCGATCCGGCACGAGGCGTGCGTGGAAGCGCACGATGTCGGCGAGCGTGGCGGGCTCGACGTGGGAGGGGGTGCCGCGGGCCATAGCGCTCGGCTTCGCTACGCGCTGGCCGTGGTTGCGTCGCGCGCCATCAAGCCGATCCACTCCGCCACCAGCGCGGGGCGTTCGCTGCCCTGTACCTCGATCGTGTTGATCGTCGTCAGCAGATAGTGCCCGTCGTCACGGCGGCGCAGGTCCTTGACGATGACGCGGTTGCGAAACGGCGTGTCCACCGGGATAGGCGCCACGAACCGCACGCGATTGAGCCCGTAGTTGAGGTCGTAGTCGCCGCTCGGCTCGACCGTCGCGGCCGTCACGCGGCGCGACAGGTGCGTGAGCATCGAGAGCGTCTGGAATCCATACAACACGGTCTTGCCAAAGGGCCCGTGCGTGCGTGCGTAGTCGGGGTCCATGTGCATCGGGTCGATGTCGCGCGTCACTCGC
>CAYNCY010000370.1:0-4492 GCA_964395195.1 uncultured Steroidobacteraceae bacterium | reverse complement strand
CCGAGCACGTCCCGCGCGAGCCGCGCGGCGTCGCTGCGCCCGGCGAGCTCGAGCGGCAGCATCACGTTCTCGAGCGCGGTCAGCGAGGGCACGAGGTGGAAGGCCTGGAACACGAACCCGACGTGCTCGGCGCGCGCAGCCGCGCGCCCGTCTTCATCGAGCTTGGTGAGCTCCTGGCCGTTCAGGAACACCGACCCCTGGGTCGGCTGCTCGAGACCGGCGAGGATCGCGAGCAGCGTCGACTTGCCGGCGCCCGAGGCGCCGACGATGGCGACCGACTCCCCGGCCGCGATGGCGAGGCTGACGTCGTCGACGATGGTCAGCGTTCCGTCCGGGCTGCTAACCTGCATGCTGACGTGGCGGGCTTCGAGTACGGTCAAGCGGGACTCCAGGAGTGCCATGCGGATGAATCGGTTGCTCGGATTCCTCGCCCTGCTCGCGGGGCTCGGCCTCGCCGCGGTGAACGCCGGCGCGGCACCGGCTGCGCCGGCACCCAGGATCGTGGTGCTCGGCGACTCGCTGAGCGCGGGTTACGGGATCCGCCCCGAGGAAGGCTGGGTGGCACTCCTCGCGCGGCGGCTCGAATCGGAAGGGTACGGATACCAGGTGGTCAACGCCAGCGTCAGCGGCGAAACGACCGCGGGCGGCCTCGCGCGGCTGCCGCGGGCGCTCAGCACCCACGGCCCCGCGATCGTGATCGTCGAGCTCGGCGCCAACGACGGCCTCCGGGGCCTTCCGATCGAGCAGATGCAGAAGAACCTGGCCGCGATCGTCTCAGGGATAGAGGCCGCGCACGCCCGCGTCGTCGTCGTCGGCATGCAGATCCCCTCCAACTACGGCGCCACCTACACGCGCGAGTTCGCGGCGAGCTTCCCGGCGGTCGCGACGAGCTTCCACGCCGCGCTCGTGCCCTTCCTCCTGGCCGAGGTCGCGCTCGATGAGGCGAACTTCCAGGCGGATCGCCTGCACCCCGTCGCGAAGGTTCAGGACAAGCTCCTCGACACGGTATGGCCGGTGCTGCAACCGCTCCTCGCCAAGCCCAGGGCGGCGGCACACTGATGGCGAGCCAGTTCCGCCTCCTCTCGCAGCGACGCTTCCTGCCGTTCTTCTGCACGCAGGCGCTCGGCGCCTTCAACGACAACGTCTACAAGAACGCGCTCCTCCTGATCGTCACCTACGAGACGGCGTCCTACACGACGCTGAGTCCAGGCACCGTCACGAACCTCGGCAACGGCCTCTTCATCCTGCCCTTCGTGCTGTTCTCGGGTATCGCCGGCCAGCTCGCCGACCGCTTCGACAAGGCGGTCGTGATGCGGATCGTCAAGGTGTGCGAGATCGGCATCATGGCGCTCGCCGGGCTCGGCTTCACGACGCACAGCATGGTGCTGCTGCTCGCCGCACTCTTCCTGATGGGCGCGCACTCGACGTTCTTCGCGCCCGCGAAATACGGCCTCCTGCCGCAGGTGATGGCCGAGGACGAGCTCATCGGCGGCAATGCGCTCCTCGAGATGGGCACCTTCGTCGCGATCCTGCTCGGCACCCTGCTCGCGGGCGTGCTCGCGACGCTGCACGACCTGCCGCCGCTCATCGGCGCGCTCGCGTTCATCGCGGTGGTGGGCTTCGGCACGAGCCTGCTGATCCCCGCGGTCGCACCGGTCGCCCCGACACTGCGCATCGACGCCAACATCGCCCGTTCGACCCTCGAGAACATGCGCGCGGCGCGCGTCGATCCGATCGTGTTCCTCGCGATCCTCGGCATCTCGTGGTTCTGGTTCTTCGGCGCCCTCGTGCTCGCGCAGCTGCCCGTGTACGCGAAGCTCGTGCTGAACGGCACCGAGAACGTCTTCACGACGCTGCTGATCGGCTTTTCGGTCGGCGTCGCGATCGGTTCCTTGATGTGCGAGCGGCTCTCCGGCCGGCGCCTCGAGATCGGGCTCGTGCCGCTCGGCTCGCTCGGCCTCACCGCATTCGGCATCGACCTGTTCTTCACGAGCCCCGCGTTCCCCTCCGCCGTCACGCTCGACTGGCTCGCGTTTCTCAAGAGCGCCGGCGGCTGGCACCTGATGCTCGATGTGACGCTGATCGGCGTGTTCGGCGGGCTCTACATCGTGCCGCTCTACGCGATGATGCAGCGGCGCACGCCCGCCGAGTTCATGTCACGGGTGGTGAGCGCGAACAGCATCTGGAACGCAATCTTCATGGTCGTGGCGGCCGGCTTCGGCGCGCTTCTCCTCAAGCTCGGCGTCACGATCCCCCAGCTCCTGCTGGTCGCCGCGATCCTCAACTTCGCGGTCACGGCGTTCATCTACGCGCGGGTGCCCGAGTTCCTGCTGCGCTTCCTGGCCTGGGTGATCGCGCGGGTGATCTATCGGCTTCGGATCACCGGGCTCGACAACGTGCCCGTGCACGGACCCGCGCTCGTCGTCTGCAACCACGTCAGCTTCGCGGACGCCCTCGTGCTGTCGGCGGCGGTGCATCGTCCGATGCGGTTCGTCATGGAGGCCTCGATCTTCCGGATCCCGGTTGCGCGGGCGGTGTTTCGGGGCATGAAGGCGATCCCGATCGCCTCCGCCGCCGAGGACGTGGCGGTGCGCGAGGCGGCGTTCGTCCGGATCCTCGCGGAGCTCGCCGCGGGCGAGCTCGTCTGCATCTTCCCCGAGGGCCGGCTCACCGCCGACGGCACGATCGGCGAGTTCCGGCCCGGCCTCATGCGCGTGATGAAGGAGCAGCCCGTGCCGGTGCTGCCGATCGGCCTCTCGGGCCTCTGGGGCTCGCCGTTCTCGCGCCGCTACCGGGGCCTCGGCCGTTACCTGCCGCGGCGCCTGTGGGCCCGCATCGACGTCCGGATCGGACCGGTGCTGCCACCCGCGCAAGTGACCCCGGAGGCACTTCGGGCCGTGGTCGCGGCGCTGCGCGGGCCGATTCCCTGACGAGGGACCTTCGCGCCGACACGCCGCGCGACAATTCTCCACGCGCATTCCGCCGTCGGTCGCTTGCAGGTTCGGCGCGCGCTGGATAGCGTGGGGCGGGGCCGGCGTTCGACCGGTTCTTGCGGCGCAACATAGGCGACGGGGTCTCCGTGGAAAAAGTCTGGCTGAAGTCCTACCCGCCCGGCGTGCCCGAGGAGATCGATCCCGACCGCTATCCGTCGCTGAAGGCGGTCATCGAGGAGGCCTGCGCCACGCACGGCGACCGGCCGGCGTTCACGAACTTCGGCAAGAGCCTGACCTTCCGCCAGATCGAATCGATGAGCCGCGCCTTCGGCGCGTGGCTGCAGAAGGAAGCGCGCCTCGAGCGCGGCGATCGCATCGCGATCATGCTGCCGAACGTCCTGCAGTACCCGATCGCGCTCTACGGGGCGCTGCGCGCCGGGCTCACCGTCGTCAACACCAACCCCCTCTACACGCACCGCGAGCTCGAGCACCAGCTGAAGGACTCGGGCGCCAAGGCGATCGTGGTGTTCGATGGTGCCGCGCACCTGCTCGAGGCGTCCCTCGCCGAGACCGACATCGAGACGGTGATCGTCACCGGCATCGGCGACCTGCTCGGCTTCCCCAAGGGTCCGCTGATCAACTTTGTGCTGCGAAGCGTGAAGAAGCAGGTGAAGCACTACGTGCTGCCGGAAGCGCACTCGTTCAGCGAGGTGCTCGAGCAGGGCAAGTGGGTCGACCTCGACGACCTGCCGCTCAACCATGACGACGTCGCGTTCCTGCAGTACACGGGTGGCACGACCGGCGTCGCCAAGGGCGCGACGCTGACGCACCGGAACATGGTGGCCAACACGCTGCAGACCTCGGCGTGGGCGGTGCAGTACCGCGAGGAGATGAAGGCGCCGCAGGTCGTGCTCGGCGCGTTGCCCTTCTATCACATCTTCGCGCTGATGGTGAACGCGCTCGTGTGGATGCGCGAGGGCGGCCACACCGTGATGATCACGAACCCGCGCGACATGAAGAGCTTCGTCGCGGAGCTGCGCCGCTACCGCTTCACCGTCATTTACGGCGTCAACACGCTCTTCAACGGTCTGCTGCACGCGCCCGGCTTCGAGGACGTCGACTGCTCGGGACTCATCGCGTGCAACGCGGGCGGCATGGCGTTGCAGGAAGCGGTCGCCGAGCGCTGGCAGGCGCGCACGGGCTGCCGGCTGCTGCAGGGCTGGGGGCTCACCGAGACCTCGCCCGTCGCGACCTCGAACCCGCGCGACGTTCCGTTCCTCAACTCGATCGGGCTGCCGGTGCCCTCGACCGAGCTCGCGATCTTCGACGACTACGGGCAGGAGCTCGAGATCGGCGCGCTCGGCGAGATCTGCGTGCGCGGCCCGCAGGTGATGGCCGGCTACTGGAACCGGCCGGACGAGACGGCGAAGGTGATGATGGAGGGCGGGTGGCTGCGCACCGGCGACATCGGGCGCATCGACGCGGCGGGCTTCGGCTTCATCGAGGACCGCAAGAAGGACATGATCCTGGTGTCGGGCTTCAACGTGTACCCGAACGAG
>CAYNCY010000369.1:0-4512 GCA_964395195.1 uncultured Steroidobacteraceae bacterium | reverse complement strand
CCTTCCCACCCGACCGAGCTCCCTCCCGCATGCCGCAGCCGACCGCCGCCTTCGTGGAGGTGCTGACCGCCGCCCTCGGCGGCGAGGGCGTCGTGACGGGCGCCGAGATCGGAGCGCGGTACTGTGCCGACAGCAGCGCGCTCGCTCCCTGCCCACCGGCTGCGCTCGTTCGCCCGCGCACCACGGCGGAAGTTGCGACGATCCTCAGGCACTGCCACGCCGCGGGCCAACCCGTCGTCGTCCAGGGCGGCCTGACCGGTCTTTGCGGCGGCGCGACGCCGAAGAGCGGCGAACTCGCGGTGTCGCTTGAGCGCCTGAGCGGCATCGAGGCCATCGATCGCGACGGCGCCACGCTCACGGTCCGCGCCGGCACGCCGCTCGCTGCGATCCACGAGGAGGTCGCGCCGCACGGACTCATGTTCGCGCTCGACCTCGGCGCCCGTGGCTCGTGCAGCATCGGCGGCAACATCGCGACCAACGCGGGCGGCAACCGCGTGATCCGCTATGGGATGACGCGCGACCTCGTGCTCGGTCTCGAGGCGGTGCTGGCCGACGGCACGGTGCTCTCGGCGATGAATGTCCTCGCGAAGAACAACACCGGCTACGACCTCAAGCAGCTCTTCGTCGGAACCGAAGGCACGCTTGGCATCGTGACGCGCGCGGTGCTGAAGCTGCACCCGGCGCCGCGCGAACGCTTGACGGCGCTGGTCGCGATTGCCGACTTCAAGTCGCTGGTGGCGGTGCTGCGCGAGGCGCGCGCCACGCTCGGCGGCCAACTCGGTTCCTTCGAGGCGATGTGGTCGGACTACTTCGAGTTTGCGGTCGCGCGCGTCCTGAGCGGGTCGCGGCCGTTCGCTGACCCGCATCCCTACTACGCCTTGATCGAGCTCGAGGCGCTCGCGCCCGAGACCGATGCCGAGCGCTTCGAGGTGCTGCTCGCACGCCTGCTCGAAACCGGCCTCGCGACGGATGCCGTGCTCGCCCGTTCACTCGCGGAGAGCGCGCGCCTGTGGCGCATACGCGAGTCGGCGGGCGAACTCCTCGCGGACGTGAAGCCCGTATCCGCGTATGACATCTCGCTGCCTCTCGATGGCATGAGCGACTACCTCGCCGAGCTCAAGCGCCGCGCGGCGCCGCTCCTCGGCAAGTGGCCACTCTTCATCTTCGGGCACCTCGGGGACGGCAACCTGCACATCGTCGGCTCGGTCGCGAACCCCGCCGACGCGCCTTCGCTCGATGCGCTCGTGTACAACGCGCTCGAGGGCTTCGGCTCGGTCTCTGCCGAGCATGGCATTGGCGTCCTGAAGCGCAGCTATCTTGGAAAGTCCCGAACTCCGGTCGAGGTCGAAATCATGAAGCGCCTCAAAGCGACTCTCGATCCGCGCAACATCCTGAACCCCGGGCGGGTGCTGTGAACGCCGCTGCGCCGCCGACGGCGTCCGGCGAGTTCGAATACGTCGGCTTCTGGCTGCGGTTCTTCGCCTCCGTTATCGACACCCTCTGGGTGACGCCCGTGGTCGTACTGCTTGGGTTCATGGTCGAGAATGCAAGCACGAACGTCACCGATCAGCTCCTGAAGGACCCCGCGCACATCTCGGTCGCCCAGCTGAGCGCCGAACTCATACCCACGCCGATCGACTTCGTCGTGCAGTACCTCGTGCCGGCGGTGCTGATCGTGCTCTTCTGGATGATGAGGAACGCGACCCCCGGCAAGATGGTGCTGAACGCGCGCATCGTCGATGCCGACACGGGCGCCGCCCCGACGCGTCGGCAGCTCCTGATCCGTTACCTCGGCTACTACGTGTCGCTGCTGCCGCTCTTTCTCGGCTTCATCTGGATCGGCATCGATCCGAGGAAGCAAGGCTGGCACGACAAGATGGCCCACACCGTCGTTGTCCGGCCGCGACTGTCGACGACCGGGAGCGTCAAGCTGCCCGGCAGAGGCGTGCCGTGAAGCTTTATACGTTCTGGCGCAGCTCCGCCGCGTTTCGGGTGCGCATCGCGCTCAATCTCAAGGGCATTCCCTTCGAGAGCGTGCCGCAGTCGCTGACCCAGGGGTTGCAGCGATCGCAGGCGTATCTCGCGCTCAACCCGCAGGGCCTGATTCCGGCTCTCGAGGACGCAGGCAACATCTTCACGCAATCGCTTGCGATCATCGAATACCTCGACGAGACCCACCGCGCGACGCCGCTACTGCCCGCGGATCCGATCGGGCGCGCGACGGTACGCGGCCTCGCACAGGTGATCGCCTGCGAGATCCACCCCCTCAACAATCTTCGCGTGCTCAACTACTTGAGGGGGGCGCTCGGGCGGGACGATGGCATAGTCAGGGCCTGGTACCAGCACTGGATCGCAGCGGGCTTCGCTCCGCTCGAGGATCTCGCCCGGCGGCATTCGGCCGACGACCGCTTCCTCTACGGCGCGGCGGTGTCGATGGCCGACATCTGCCTCGTGCCGCAGGTCTACAATGCGCGACGCTTCGAGTGTGACCTCACGCCGTATCCGAAGCTGGTCGCGATCAGCACCGCGCTCGAACAACTCCCGGCATTCCAGGCGGCGCGCCCCGAGGCGCAACCGGACGCCGCTTGACCGCCCGCCTGGCCCGAACGAAGAGGACGCATCGATGAAGACCCGCGCCGCCATCGCCTTTGCCGCCGGCAAGCCGCTTGAGATCGTGACACTCGACCTGCAGGGTCCGAAGGCGGGCGAGGTGCTGATCGAACTCAAGGCGACGGGTGTGTGCCACACCGACGAGTTCACGCGTTCGGGCGCGGATCCGGAAGGCCTGTTCCCGGTGATCTTCGGCCACGAGGGCGCCGGTGTTGTCGTCGACGTCGGCCCGGACGTGAAGTCGCTCAAGAAGGGCGATCACGTGATTCCGCTCTATACGCCCGAGTGCCGCGAGTGCAAGAGCTGCACGTCGCACAAGACCAACCTGTGTACGGCCATCCGTGCGACCCAGGGCAAGGGGGTCATGCCGGACGGCACCAGCCGCTTCTCGCTCGATGGCCACAAGGTCCATCACTACATGGGCTGCTCGACGTTCTCGAACTACACCGTGCTCCCCGAGATCGCGGTCGCGAAGATCCGCCCGGACGCGCCGTTTGATAAGGTCTGCTACATCGGCTGCGGCGTGACGACCGGCATCGGCGCGGTCATCAATACGGCCAAGGTCGAGGCGGGCGCGAACGTCGTCGTGTTCGGTCTCGGTGGCATCGGCCTCAACGTGATCCAGGGCGCGCGCCTTGTCGGCGCGAACATGATCATCGGCGTTGACATCAACGCGAAGCGCAAGCCGCTCGCGGAGAAGTTCGGCATGACGCATTTCGTAAACCCCAGGGAGATCGGCGGCGACCTGGTCGCGCACCTCGTCGAGCTCACCGGCGGCGGCGCCGACTACAGCTTCGAGTGCGTCGGCAACGTCGACCTGATGCGCCAGGCGCTCGAGTGCTGCCATCGCGGCTGGGGCGAGTCGATCATCATCGGTGTCGCGGGCTCCGGGCAGGAGATCAAGACCCGCCCGTTCCAGCTGGTCACCGGCCGCGTCTGGAAGGGCACCGCCTTCGGCGGCGCGCGCGGCCGCACCGACGTTCCGAAGATCGTCGACTGGTACATGGACGGCAAGATCTCGATCGACCCGTTGATCACCCACGTGATGCCGCTCGACAAGATCAACACGGCGTTCGACCTGATGCACTCCGGAGACTCGATCCGCAGCGTCATCACCTACTAACACGAGTGAGGGGGTTCCCATGAGCACGGTTTCGATCCATCCGTCCGTCGACAAGGGCGTGGCCGCGGGGTCCGCGAGCTTCGCCGGTGGCACGCTGACCTGCCACTGCACCAAGGACCCGGTGACCGTCACCGTCAACGGCAACGTCGCGCACAACCACGCCTGCGGCTGCACGAAGTGCTGGAAGCCGAAGGGTGCAGCCTTCTCGGTCGTCGCCGTCGTCGGCAAGGACAACGTCAAGGTCACGGCCAACGGCCACAAGCTGAAAGTCGTGGACGCATCGGCGACGATCCAGCGCCACGCCTGCACCGGTTGCGGCGTGCACCTGTACGGTCGCATCGAAAACAAGGGCCACCCGTTCTACGGACTCGACTTCGTACACGTCGAGCTCTCGAAGGAGAAGGGCTGGGCGGCGCCCGAGTTCGCGGCGTTCGTGTCCTCGATCATCGAGGCCGGTGCCGCGAAGCCCGACCAGATGGGTGCCGTGCGCGCGCGCCTGCGCGAGCTCAAGCTCGAGCCGTACGACTGCCTCTCGCCGGCGCTGATGGACGCGATTGCAACGCACACCGCCAAGGCGAAGGGCGTGCTCGCGGCTTGAGCACGACCACGCCTCCCGCGGCGGCGGTGTCGACGTACGCTGCGTTCGGCGGAGTCGTGAGCTTTCACGTTCACGACTCCGCCGAGAACCGAACGCCGATGCGTTTTTCGGTGTTCACGCCGCCGCAGGCACGGACCGGCCCCGTGCCGGTGCTCTACTACCTGGCGGGACTGACGTGCAC
>CAYNCY010000368.1:1727-4549 GCA_964395195.1 uncultured Steroidobacteraceae bacterium | reverse complement strand
GCCAGCGTCGGCACACGCGCAGGGCGCTCCGCCGTCGCGAGCGATTGCACGACCGACGCGCGCGCCGGCCGGCGGCCGAGGACGCCGCTCGCGCGCAATTCGATGACAACGACCGCGATGGCACCGCCGATCACGGCCACCACCAGGAGGAGCAGGAGCGCGTCCGCGATGAATTTCGAGAGGCTGAGCTTGCTGAGCCAGGCCGGCCAGAGGCTGGGTCCCGTCGGGGCGACCGGGGCGTCGAGCTGCGCCCGCACCCAGGCCTTGAGCCGCTCCCACCACGTCGTGGCACCGTGCCGCTCGGCGAGCGACGCGAGGACCTTGTCGAGCGACCCGCGCGCGGGCGCGCGGACCGCGGGTTCGGGCGTCGGCGCCGCGAGGGCGGGGAGCGCCTCGAGCGCGACGGTGCTGAGCTCCTTGCGGGTCTTCGGCGACAAGAGCGGCGTGACGCCGAGCTCATCGAGCGTCGCCTTGAGCCCCGGGCACTCGGCCTCGAGCGCCTCGAGGCCGGTCGTGTGCGGGGAGGCGTGGCGCTCGCAGTCCGCGAGGACGGCGCGCGGCTCGGCCCGCGCGACCGACACCAGTGCCAGCGCAGCCGCGGCGAGGACGAGTCCCGCTCGCACCGCCGGACTCAGGTCGATGCCAGCCCGCTCAGACGCCCGGCAAGATCGCCGCCTTCCCGTCGCAGCTGCAAGTCGTAGTACGCGGCCACGAGCGCACAGGGGATCGCCGGTGTCATGAAGATGCCAAATGCGCCGCCAATCGCTTGCGTCAAGATGACCGTCGCCACCCGGTCCGGGCGACCGAATGCGACGACGAAGCCGACCGTGAAGGACACGGCCATGAACAGCACGACCATGATCAGGCACGCGATGAACACGATCGAGACGCCGCGCCACCAGAAGCCCTTCGAAAGCTTCCAGCTGCGCGCGAGCCCCGCGGGCGCGGAGCTGCCCTCGTCGATCATCGCCACCATCCAGTAGATCCAGCGGCCGGCGATGTAGATCCCCGGAATGACGAGGAGTACGAGGCCGATCGTCCAGCCGAAGCCGAACAGGATCGATCCGAGTATCGCCGGCACCAGGACCTTGAGCGCCGCCGCCAGGGTTGCGGCAGGGCCCGCATCTTCGCCGCGCGCGGTCCGCACGATGGCGATGATCACGGCCAGGTACGTCCAGATCCCGCTCACGAACATGACCGCGTACGCGCCCCAGATGGTCGGCGTTTTCCAAATCGCGAGCATCTGCTGGGGGGTCGGCTCCAGGCCCACCTTCAACGCGAGCCACACACCGGCGCCGGCGCTGAACGCCGCACCGATGATCGAGGGCACAAGCCAGCCGCGGAACGAGGCGCGGTACAGACTGATCGCATCGTCGATAACGCCGCCGATCGAACGCGGCGCGGTGGGTCGTGTAAACATCAAGCCTCCCCAGGGCGTCCGTGCTGTAGGTATCGCTTTGGCTGCCGGACTCGCCCGCCCCAAAGGTCGTTCCGGCTTGGGATCACGTTAGCACACGCGCGCGCCTTTACCGGCGCGCGTCGGCGGCGACTCGGGCGCCTCTGCAAGCCACCGTGGACCCGGCGGCGGCGGCGCCTTCGAGTTGCTGCCCCGGGCCGGACTCGAACCGGCATGGCCTTGCGGCCTGCGGATTTTCATACCTCTTCGGCTTTCGCCGCCGCGCACCGCGCGTTCGGGGTCTGGAATGCGCCACGACCGTAGCGGCCCGTACCGGACTGCCGTAGGTCCCCGCCGTCCACTCTCTACGTCTTCGACCGGGGCAGGCCCCGGAGGCTTGGTTCGGCGTCGCCTCGGGTCGCGCCCGGGGGTTCGCCGACTTTGACGGGATCCGGACAGGCCGTTTCCGCGCCTGCCGCTTTTTTGAACTCCCCTCTGACTCCGTCGGGCGATCCGACGGCTGCGACGATCCCTCGGACGACGCGCACGCGGCACGTCGCGAGCAGCCACCCATTGCATTCTAGCGGCGACGCGACTGCGAGGTGGGATCCCGCCACCCGTGCTGACATAGGAGTAGGCGGATCAAGCGGACCGGGCACTTCGCTGCTGCCCGGGAAGCCGTTAGCAAGACGAGGCCAAATTGACGGATTCAGTGTGGTGGCAGCGGGCGTCGGCACGCTCCCGCGCCTGGTTGCCGACCGTTCTCGTCGCGCTGGCGGCAGCCGTAATCACGTTCGGGTTTCACGGCTGCGCGAGTCAGTACACGCCGGCGCGGCTCGATCATCCGTATGGATTCTTCATGGGAATCTGGCACGGCATGATTTGTCCCTTCGCGGTCCTCGGCACCGTCGCCTCGTGGGCGCTCGGGGTCTTCGGCGTTTCCTTCCTCGACAGCGTGGCCATCATCGGACGGGCGAATACCGGCTACTACTACTACGTCGGATTTGTGTTGGGTCTCGGGCTGGGTGCGCTCGAGGCAGAGGCTCTCAACCGCGACAGCAACCTGCATCGCGTCCTGCGTGCAGCGCTGAGCCGGCTACCCAGATTCAACCGGCGGCCGTGACCGACTGCGACGCCGGCCGTCGCTCGCCGCGCCGCTCGATGGCCACGCCGACAGAATTGGTGCCCCGGGCCGGACTCGAACCGGCATGGCCTTGCGGCCTGCGGATTTTCATACCTCTTCGGCTTTCGCCGCCGCGCCACGCGCGTTCGGGGTCTGGAATGCGCCACGACCGTAGCGATCCGTACCGGATCGCCTTAGGTCCCCGCCGTCCACTCTCTACACCTTCAACCGGGGAGATCCCCGGAGGATTGGCTCGGCGTTGCCTCGGGTCGAGCCCCGGGGGTTCACCGACTTTGACGGGAT
>CAYNCY010000368.1:0-1627 GCA_964395195.1 uncultured Steroidobacteraceae bacterium | reverse complement strand
TTGGCTCGGCGTTGCCTCGGGTCGAGCCCCGGGGGTTCACCGACTTTGACGGGATCCGGTCAGGCCGTTTCCGCGCCTGCCGCTCAATTTTCCAAGTCCGCTGCGTCTACCAAGTTTCGCCACCGGGGCCCTGCCGCGAGTCTACGCACGTCCCGGGCCGCGAAGCGAGCCTCGGGCGGCCGGCCTGCGAGGAGCCGGGGAGTGCCGATATAATCCGGCTGCGCGCTCCTCGAGCAGAACGCCAGTTGAGGGGTCTCGCGGGCGCGCAATGGACGGCGGCGACGCGCGGCCAGGGGTCAGGCAGGTCCTGCGAAACCATGCCTCGCCCGAGGGAAGTCTCGATGACGGCACAGATGCGGCGCGGGCTCCTTCTGCTCCTGCTGCTCGGTTTCTCCGCGACGAACATCGCCCTCGCGGGCGAGAGCCCGGCCGATGCCTATCGGCGCGGTGACTACGCCAAGGCGTTCAACCTCGCGAAGCGGGAAGCCAGCACGGGCGTGATCGACGCGCAGATCATGCTCGGCCAGATGTACCTGCGTGGCGAAGGTGTGTCCCCAAATCCACAGGAAGCAATCGCGTGGCTCACCCGAGCCGCCGACGCGGGTTCGCCACTCGCGGCGTATGACCTCGGAGTCTTCGCCGTCAACGGCGTCGGCGGGTCGCCGGACCAGCGCGCGGCGGCGCGGTGGTTCCATCGGTCGGCGCACCAGGGGTACCCGGACGCGGCCTACAACCTGGCGGTGCTCTATCACAACGGGGAGGGCGTCGATCGGGACGACGCACTCTCGCTCGCGTGGATCCGGGCGGCGATCGCGTACATGCCGCGTGGATCGGCGCCGAGCATGAAGGCGCGCTTCGAGGGATTTCGCGACACGCTCTTTGCCGTGATGACCCCCGAGCAAGTTGCGGCGGCGGGTGGGATTCTGTCGCCGGACGCACCCGTGTTTCCTGCAAGGATTCTTAACAACGCGGATCTCGAGAAGGAAACGACCAAGCGCTACCCCCGCGGACTGGCGGGTCGCGGACGCAGCGGCCACGTCGTAGTGCTGATCCTGGTGCGCGCGGATGGGACCTACGGCGACTCGGTCATCGAATCCTCGAGCGGATACGACCAGCTGGACGGGATCACCGTGGACGTGCTGAAGCAGGGGCGGTTCGTGCCGCGCTCGCGCGCCGGCTCGGCAGAGGACTCGTGGCAGATCGTCGCGTGGGATTGGAAAGCGCACGAGGCGTCGCCGTACACATTTGAAAGGATGAACATGGGGCGAGGACCGAAATAGCCCGGCCCTGATCAGCGCTGCCTCCGCCCAAGTGGCCGGGTTCCTGCCCGGCACCGGACGGGGAGAATGGGCGCGAGCCGCGCCGCTGAGCGGCCGGCGGGGCAGCGCCCGTATACTCGCTCTGCGGGTTCGCCAGTCGCGGGCGGATCCAAGGCCGCGCCCGTCCGCGCGGTGCCGACTCGCGGTGAACCGATGAACCTGCTGCTTCGCGTGAACCTGGCCGCTGGCCTCGTCTTTGCCGTCGGGGCACTGACCGCGGGCACGGTGTGCTCATCGCTCCTGAAGGGCAACGCCAAGCGCGAGGCCTTCGCGGCGGCCGGCCTCATGATGGACGGCGCGATCGCGAT